>JBAVGP010000133.1:0-10067 GCA_049684955.1 Erysipelotrichaceae bacterium | reverse complement strand
CGCCGCGTCATCGCCAACATCATCGATCATCTGATCGTCGCCATCCCCACCTTTGTGATCGGCGTCGTGCTGTTCGTGTTCGCCGTCATCTTCCGCATCCTGTTCTGGTTCTTACCCTGGAACCTGATGTTGGACAAACCGTTCTGGTTCTTCACCGGATCGGTCTCCCTCTTCTATATCGCCTATGAAACCCTTTCGCTCTATTGGATGAAGGCGACCATCGGGAAGAAAATCATGAATCTCGAAGTACGTGCCGTCGACGGAAGCCTCGATGCGTGGACTTGTCTGTTACGCAGCGCAGTCAAAGAAATCACCTTCAGTTCGCCCTTGTTTCTGATCGGCGTGCTTTCCTTCATCTATACCTGTGTGTCGGACCCGCATTCCTCCTTCCATGACATCGCCGCAAGAACGCGCATATGGTAGGCTGGATCGATAGTCATTCCCATCTCACCGCCGAAGATTTCGATGTCGACCGGGAAGAGATGATCTTGCGCGCCAAGGCGGCCGGATTGGATAAGATCCTGCTGATCGGCTGCGGGGTGGAGAACTCGAAACAAGCGATCGCGTTGGCTGAGACGGACGACCTGTTCGATGTGGCGATCGGATTTCATCCCGAAGACATCGAACTGATGGATGAAACGGCGTTTCAAGCGATGGAAACTTTATGGAAGCATCCCAAAGTCGTCGCGGTCGGTGAAATCGGACTCGACCATTATTGGCATGAAGAAAAAGAACATCGTCTGCTTCAGCACGACGCCTTCGTGCGTCAGATCGACAAAGCGAACGAACTCGGTCTACCGATTTTGGTCCATACCCGCGATGCCATGCAGGAGACATTCGATCTGTTAAAGACCCATCCGTGTACGAAAGCCGGCATCATGCACTGTTATTCAGGCAGCGTCGAAATGGCACGGGAATTCATCAAACTAGGCTACGTCATTTCATTGGCCGGACCGGTCACCTTCAAAAACGCGCATGTCCCCAAGGACGTCGCGCGTCAGATCCCGATTGAAAATCTCTTGATCGAAACGGACAGTCCGTACCTCACACCCATGCCTTTTAGGGGCAAACGCAACGAGAGTTCGTTCGTCGTCTATGTGGGTCAGGAAATCTGCCAACTAAAAGGGCTTGATGAAACGACGTTAAAAGACGTGATGAGTGCCACATACAATCGTTTATTCCATCAAAATAAGGCTTGAATAAAGCCTTTTTTACATTTACAATAATAGTAGCTGACAACTTGAAGCGCGTGAGATTTGCCAGATGGGCGAAAATGTGATAAACTACTACAGATTTAAGAAAGGAGACTATCTCTTGATCAAACTTAATAGGATCATCATAGTTTTCTTGGTTATTTCGCTTTCCGCGTGTACATCGACGGTCAAGCAGAAGGAAAACATCGTCCTTCAGACGTTGTCCACCCAAGATGTCGCGCTGACTTCACAGAGCAGTTTTCTGATGAAGGAAGTCGTGGAAAGAACGATTATCGCAAAACAAACCTCCGTGGTGAAACCAGCTGACGCGAGCCGGACAGGCATTCCCTGGCTTATCTCGAAAGTCAGCGCAGGATCACCCAAAACGCAGACTACAACGTATCGTATCACTTATGACAGTGCGGGAGCCGTACTGTCGAAAGTCGCCGTACCGGATACCACGACGATCCAACCCTCTCTGCCGGCGATCTATATGTATGGCGCGAAACCCCAAAAGGGTGCTTACTTCAATCCGGGAATGTCACGCTACGGCGCTGACTGCGGCGGATGTTATGTCGCAACCGACGGGACATCCGGCACCGCTTCCGGCATCATGCTTTCAACAACCGCCGTCCGTCAAAGCAATGGCACATGGAATACAGGCATCACCTATAACGGTTATTATCTGGTCGCGACGAGTTCCAGCGTGCCGATGTGCACGATCATGGAAATCACCGACCACAGTTATTCAGGCATGGGATTGAGACCCGGCGTACCCTTCAAGGTGCTGGTCATCGACCGCGGAGTCTCCGGCAGCATGTTGGATCTCTTCGTGGGATCCGAGCATAATCTTTCCGTCGTACGCTTAACGGGACCCCAATCCCCGACCGCGACCATCATCGGTTTTGCGAGATTGACCAAGAATTCTCTAGGCCAAAGAATCTGTAGATAAGAACCGCGATTGCGGTTTTTTATTATCCTCATGGTATAATATGCCCGACAGGAGGGAATTCCATGCACATCCAGGAAGTGATCATCGTCGAAGGAAACCACGACAGCGCCCTCTTGAAATCCCTCGTCGACTGCGACACGATCATCACCAACGGGTCGACGCTCAGTAAAACGACGCAGAAACTCATCCAGCAGGCAGCTAAAGAGCGCAATATCATCATTTTCACCGATCCCGATTCGACCGGCGAAAAGATACGCAGACAGATTACGAAACTTGTCCCCGACGCGAAACACGCCTTTCTTCCCCAACATCTGGCGTTAGGCAAAGGGAAGATCGGCGTCGAACATGCCAACGGCGAAGATATCCTCGCGGCACTGGAGAATGTCCGGTCCTTCGGAAATCCATCCGAAGCGATCACGATGGGGGATCTGATGGAACTCAAACTGGCGGGGCTTCCCGACAGCGAACTACGCAGAAATAAAATAGCCCATGCCTTCCAAATCGGGGATTGCAACGCCAAGACCTTTTTGAAGCGGATAGGCATGCTGAATATAACGAAAGAACAATTGGAAATCACGGTGGAGAAGCTATGGAAAAACCGATAAGCGCCAATGCCCGCACACTTGCGATCCTGAAGAAATTCGGGATGAGTGCGAAGAAAGGCTTCGGTCAAAACTTCATCATCGATCCTTCGGTGGTCGAAAAGATCGCCCGCGTCGCGAACATCGACGAAAACAGCAACGTGATCGAAGTCGGTCCGGGCATCGGCGCACTGACCGAACAATTGGCGCTCAAAGCGAAAAGCGTGACCGCCTTCGAAATCGACCCGCGCTGCATCGAAGTGCTCGCCGATACGATGAGCGCTTATCCCAACGTCACGGTCGTCCTGCAGGACTTTTTGACTGTGAAAGACGAAGACTTACCGGCAGGCGAACTGACCTTGTGCGCCAATCTTCCGTACTATGTCACGACGCCCATCCTTTTCCATATCATCGAAGAGCTGCCGCGCATCACCTCGTTCACCATCATGGTGCAGAAGGAAGTCGCCGACCGTTTCGTCGCCAAACCTTCCACCAAGGACTATAATGCCTTGAGTATCATCGTACAGACGCTTTTCGAGGTGAAAACGGTGATGAATGTCTCAAAAGCGGTGTTCCTCCCGCGACCGACCGTGGATTCGGCCGTCGTAAGGTTCCAACGTAAAGCAAATCTGCCGATCGAGGATCCCGACCGTTTCTTTAAACTCGTTAAGACCTCGTTCATCCAGCGCCGCAAGACGCTGGTCAATAATCTCAAAGAGATCGCGGATACCGAAACGATCCAATCGAAACTGAAACTGGCCGGATTAGATCTCAACATACGCGCCGAAGCGCTCAGTCTGGCGGATTTCTACCGCCTTTACGAGGTATGGTATGTTCGCTAAAGCCTACGGAAAAGTGAATCTCTGTCTGAACGTCGTGGAAAGGCGTCCCGACGGGTATCACGATCTCGACAGTATCATGGCGCCGATCGACCTTTACGACGAGATCAGTTTCACGCTAGCTGATACGATGTCCTTCACCTGCACGCCGGATATACGGATACGGGCGGAAAACAACTCGATCACCAAGGCGGTCGCGGCGATGCGTGCGAAATACGGGTTCACCGATAACTTCGCCATCCATCTCACCAAACGCATCCCCTCTCAAGCAGGTTTGGGCGGTGGCAGCAGCGATGCGGCGGCTGTCATCAACTGGCTCGACCAACATTACGGCTACGGGATGAGTGATCAGGAAAAGATCGACCTCGGGGTCAAAATCGGCGCCGATGTCCCGTTCTGCCTTTTCCGCAAACCTGCCCGCGTGCAAGGGATCGGCGAGAAACTGGAATTCTTCGATGTGAGTTTACCGATGTGGATCGTCCTGGTCCAGCCGCACCGCGGGGTCAGCACGAAACAAGCCTTCGCATCCCTGCAGTTCGATACGATCCTGCATCCCGACCCCGTTTCCGTCAGAAAGGCCCTCAACGGGAATAATTATCCGCTGTTTCTGATTTCCCTCGGCAACAGCCTGGAAGCCAACGCGGTCAGAATGGTCCCTGATATCGACCAACTCAAGCATCGTCTGATTCGGTTGGGTTGCGATAAGGCGATGATGACCGGCAGCGGTTCCGTCGTGATGGGCTTCACCCAATTCGAGGAAATCGCCGATCGTGCGGTCCGCAACCTGAAACATCAGTACCGTTTCGCTCTAAAAACGAAAATAATTACGAAGTAACTTTATAAAAGGGTCAAATTTGGTAAAATGATAAAGGAGGATACAAACATGAGAAACGCGATCGTGTTGGCTGCCGGAAAAGGGACTCGCATGAAGAGTTCTTTATCCAAAGTCATGCATCCGATATTAAGCAAGCCGATGATCGGTCATGTGGTCACCAACTTGAAACAGATCGATGTACAGGAAATCGTCGTCGTCATCGGACACCAAGCCGATCAAGTGCGGGATTATCTGAAAGATTCGGTCGACTATGCCGTCCAGATGCCTCAATTGGGCACAGGACACGCTGTCATGCAGGTTTCGGGCCTCCGCGACAAAGAGGGCGAGACCTTGATCTTGTACGGTGACTGCCCTTGCATCACGCCTGAGACGATGGAGAAGATCTTCATGCACAACAGCGACTGCGCGATGACCGTGCTGACCGCCGAACTGGACGACCCGCAGAAATACGGACGCGTCGTACGTGATGAAGAAGGCAACATCGAGAAGATCGTCGAATTCAAAGACTGCACACCGCGCCAATTGGCCATCAAAGAGATCAACACCGGGATTTATTGCGTGAAGACCCATCAACTCTTCAAGCATTTGGATGAAATCACCAACGATAACAACCAAAACGAATATTACCTGACCGATCTGATCGAGATTTTCAATGCGCACGGCTTAAGCGTACAGGCTTTACCGGTCGACGACGTGGATGAAGTGATGGGTGTCAACGACCGCTTCGACTTATTGGCGGCACAGCGATGGATGCAGAAGCGGATCAACCTTTATTGGTTAAGCAACGGCGTCACCTTCGTCGATCCCGATCTGACCTTCATCTCACCCGACAGTGAAATCGGCGAAGATTCGATCCTTTATCCCAATGTCTATCTTGAAGGGAAGACCACCATCGGCACCGGCTGCACGATCCTCCCGCAGACCTTCCTGGTCAACGCGACGATCGGCGACCATGTCAGAATCGATGCTTCCCGCATCAGTGACAGTATCGTCAAGGACAACGTCAATATCGGACCCTTCGCGCATCTGCGGATGAATTGCGTCGTCGAAGACAACAACCGGATCGGGAATTTCGTCGAGCTGAAGAACACGACGATGGGATTCGATTCGCGTTGCGCGCATCTGACGTATTTAGGGGACTCGGAGATCGGATCCAAGGTCAATATCGGCTGCGGTGTCGTCACCGTGAATTACGATGGCAAGAATAAATTCAGGACGACCGTCAAAGACGGTGCTTTCATCGGGTCCAACGTCAATCTGATCGCGCCGATCACGATCGGGGAAAACGCGGTCGTAGCGGCCGGGACTACCGCCACGCAAGATGTGGAAGACGGCGATATGGCGATCGCCCGTACCCGGCAGGAAAACAAAGCCGGCTACGGATTGAAATACAAGGATAAAACGAAAGAGGGAGAAAACCATGGTTAAGGACATTATCGTATTCGCTCTTTCCTCCAGCACGGATCTGGCGGACGAAATTTGCGGACATTTGGGCATCCCGCGCGGAAAGATCTCCGTCAAACACTTCGCCGACGGTGAAATCATCGTCGAACCCGAACAATCCGTCCGGGGAAAGAACATATTCCTGGTCCAATCGACCTGTATGCCTGTCTCCGAAACGTTGATGGAAATCCTGATCGCACTCGACTCCTTCAAACGTGCTTCAGCCGGTGAAGTCACCGTCGTCATCCCTTATTTCGGTTATGCGCGGCAGGACCGTAAGGCCCGCGCCCGTCAGCCGATCACCGCGAAACTGGTCGCCGACCTGCTTCAGGTGGCCGGAGCCGACCGTGTCGTCACACTCGACCTGCATGCCCCGCAGATCCAAGGTTTCTTCAATATCCCGATCGACGATCTCACCGCCGTCTTTATGATCGGTCAATATTTCCGTGCCAAACACTTCGAAAATCAAATCGTCATCGTTTCTCCCGACCACGGGGGCGCGACCCGTGCCCGGCGTCTGGCCGACTCGATGCCGGATACCACCATCGCCATCATCGATAAACGGCGTACCGCACCCAATGTCGCGGAAGCCGTCAACCTGATCGGGGATGTCAACGGGAAAGTCGCCATCATCGTCGACGATATCGTCGATACCGGCGGATCCTTGTTGGGCGGCGTCCAGATGCTGTATGAAAAAGGCGCGACGGAAGTCTACTGCGCCTGCTCCCACGGGATTCTCTCCGGTGAAGCCTTGCAACGCATCCATGATTCGCCGATCAAGGAACTGATCATCACCAATTCCATCCCGCTCAGCGCCGAAAAACGCAAAGAGCCCAAGATCAAACAGATTTCCATCGGGTATATGCTGGCGAAGACGATCGAAGCGATCCAGAACCACACCCCGGTCAGCGAATTATACAACCTCTTCATTGATTGATTCATCGACGGTCCCCTAAGGACCGTCTTTTTTCACGAACTTTATTTCATGAATTTACCCTTTTTTCATGACAAATCCGATGAATCCTGTTATCATTGAACCATTATATTCAAGGAGATCCCCACCTATGAAATATGTCGGATATTTAGCCGCAATCCTCACAACCTTCTCGTTCCTGCCGCAAGCGCTGCAGGTCATACGGACGAAAAATACATCAGGCATCAATCTGACGATGTACTCCATGTTTGTGACAGGCGTTCTCTGTTGGACCCTCTATGGCATCTACCTCAAAGATTATGCGCTGATTGCTGCCAACGCCGTGACCCTTCTGTTCTCCAGCATCGTGCTGGTCTACAAGTTGAGATATAGATAACCATGGAAACATTGCGAAACGTCATTCTTGAATATGAGAAGGAATTCTTCACGAAGTCCTTCTGCGAAAACGATCAGGCTGTCTATGAACGCTTGGACGAAGACTTCCTCGAGTTCGGTCAATCAGGGAAAATCTACCATCGTCATGAAATCTTGGAATATCTTCAAAACGCGGGCGACCGCTCGATCGAGATCCTGGATTTCCATGTTGAAAAATTATGCAAGAGTTGCTGTATCGCGAAATACCGATGCGAAAACGATGGGAAGATCGCAAACCGCACCTCCATCTGGATCCGCATCGACAATCAATGGAAGTTGAAATTCCACCAAGGCTCACCGGTCACGCTCTAGTTACCGGTTTTTTTATTTCATGGTATGATAATGGAAATGTCGGAGGGTACTATGAAAACAATCGGATTAATCGGCGGTATGAGTTGGGAAAGCACGATCCCTTATTACAGGATTCTGAATGAAACCGTCCGTGATACTTTGGGTGGCTATCACAGTGCGAAGATCCTGCTTTACAGTGTGGATTTCGATGAAATCGAACGTGATCAGAGTGCCGGAGAGTGGGAACGCATGGGCGAAACACTGGGAAACATCGCACTAACCCTTCAGAATGCCGGTGCGGAAGCGATCGTGTTATGCACGAACACGATGCATAAAGTATCTGATGCAATCGAAGCCAAGATCCATATCCCGTTCATCCATATCGCCGACGCGACCGCCGACGCGGTACTTGACGCGGGATTATCCAAGGTCGCGCTGTTGGGAACGAAATACACGATGGCGCAAGACTTCTATAAAGACCGCCTTGCCTCAAAAGGATTGATCGTGATCATACCCAATGCGGAAGATCAGGAATTCATCAACCATGTGATCTTCGAGGAGCTGATCAAAGGGAAAGTACTCGATACATCACGTACAAGATACCTGGAGATCATCGATAAGCTCGTCAAACAGGGAGCTGAGGGAGTCATACTCGGATGCACGGAGATCGGGATCCTGATTACCCCGCAAGATACCGATGTGAAACTCTTTGAGACGGTCGAAATCCATGCGAAAAAAGCAGCGAAGTTTCTGTTGCAGGACTAAAAAAGGCTGCGAGGCCTTTTCGTTTATTCAATCTCGACTCCGTACGCTTTCAATTCCTGTTTGACCTGCGCGACATTCTTGAAACGGATTCCGTGGATGCCCGCTTTCTTGGCTCCGTTGATGTTCTCCTGCAGATCGTCGAGGAAGAGCGTTTCATCCGGTTCCAGGTTATATTTCTCAAGTAAATGATGGTAGATTTCTTTCGAAGGTTTCGTGAGTTTGATCTGATAGGAGATGACGCTGCCGTGCGCTTTGTGAAGCACCTTCGTCCTTTCCCACATATCCAGAAACTTATATTCCGGATAATTTGACAGGATATAGACGTTGTAGCCTTTATCCAAGACTTTCAAGAAGAAATCCTTGGACTCTTCAAGCAGAGTCATATGTGTGTACCAATTCTCCATGACATAGTTGATTTCACGGAAATATTGCGGTGCTTTCAACTGATAGATCTCGATCAATTGATCATTCGAAAGCAGGCCTTGGTCGGCGAGTTTCCATTCGATCCCGTGGAAAATCAGCTTCATCAGGTCGGATACGGTGTCCTTATCATATCCCAATGATTCCAGATATCCTTTCGGATCATATTTCAGTAATACATTCCCTAAATCAAAGACGATATTACGTATGGTAGTCATGGTTCACCTCGATGATCTGCTTCAATGTCAGACTATACAAAAAAGTATACACTATTTTTCCCGGGAATAATTTCGATAATGCCAACGCATAGGCACTCAATTGGCCTTGGTAGCGTTGTATCAGCTGCTCGCGCGTACCGAAACGGTCGGCTTTGAAGTCCATCAGCTCGACTTTGTCGGGATAGATCGCAAGCATATCGATGATCCCGCTGATGACCGTGTCCTGTTCCAGCAACGCGAACGGGAATTCCTTTTCGATGCGTGCTTTACGCGCGGAAGTGTAGAAATCCGAAGCATAGAATGCTTTCAGTGAATCGACTTCGTCATCGGTGCAGGTCGGATCGATGTTGCGGATGATTTCAGCTGTCCAATCATGCAGAGGCAACCGTTCGATCAGACTGTGCAGGCGGGTACCGCGGGCTTTCCCCTCCAACGGATCGCGATAACGCAACGTGAAATCAGGGTCGAAGGCAAATTCCTGACTGGAAGGGGTAAGATAGGTTGTGGTGAGTGTCGGATGCGGGTAGGGGGTGAACGAAACCGTCCGGGCTGCGCCGGTCGGCACTTTCACTTCGCTTTGCGCACCGGATACATCGGATTCGATGAACAGATGGGATTGTTTTCCATACATCACACTGGCCAACCAGCCGGAATAGCCGATCTTCGCGAAGACGGATGAACGGGTCAAAGCGCTGGTGAACGGTGTCTTCGGCTTCGTATCGACGATCGCCAGGACATTCTGCGGACGGGTCAATGCGACATAGAGGACGCGCATCTGCTCTTCCATCTCTTCCTGGATCGCTTTGGTTTCGATCGCGATGCGGATCGGGTTCTTGCGGACAAACCGCTGAGGAAACAAGACGGATCGCAACGCGACCCCGAGATCCAGATCGCAGATCAGTTCACTGGTCAGATCCAGAATATTCTGGCGCAGCGAAGACCAGAAGTAGACGACCGGGAATTGCAGACCTTTGGATTGATGGATGGTCATGACGCGTACGACATCGTCTTCCAGCGAGATCGGAATCGCTTCCGAACTCTTCTCATCCTTGATTTCCTCGATCAGTTCCAAGAACCTCGGCAGATTTCCGTTATTCTCCTCGAAACTCAACGCTTTCTGCAGGAACAGATCCAGATTGGTACGTTGGGGATGGCTGCATACGGTTTCGTAATAATTGTTGA
>JBAVGP010000132.1:0-8962 GCA_049684955.1 Erysipelotrichaceae bacterium | reverse complement strand
CCATAAGCGTTTCCTGGTGTTCGGCAGCGGACACTCCCATATGATCGCGGAAGAGTTCTATGCGCGTGCCGGCGGACTGGCTTATGTGACGCCTGTCCTTCAAAACGAATTGACCCTTACCGACCATCCCAATAAATCCACCTTGATCGAACGGACGCAGGAAATGGCCAAAGTCTATTTCAACCTTTATCATTTCGAAGCCGGCGATGTCCTGTTGATCGCCAGTAATTCTGGCCGCAACGCGATGCCGATAGAATTGGCGAAGATGGCGAAAGAAGCGGGATTGACCGTCATCGTCTTCACCAACCTGGCTCAGACCCTGAAAGCAAGTTCAAGACATCCTTCAGGTAAGAACCTGCATGCCTACGCGGATATCGTCATCGATAATTGCGGGGAATTCGGCGATGCGGGGTTCGATATCGGTTCAGGCATTATGATGGGCGCCAGTTCGACGTTCATCGGAGCTTTCGCGGCACAGGCGATCAGTATCCTGGTCGCTGTGAAGATCAAAAATCTTGGTATGGATATCCCTGTCTTCCGCAGTGCCAACCTGGACGGTGCGGATGCCTACAATGCGGAAATGATGAAACGCTTCGCCAAATCATTCTAGAGAAAGATTAAAAAGGCCGATCCTTCGTTATGGATTCGGCCTTTTGTTTGGTTATTCGACTGTCTCGCGCCAGATGTCGGCACCCAACGCCCTCAGTTTTCCATCCAGATCTTCGTAACCGCGATCGATATGATGGATATTGTGGATTTCGGTGACCCCGTCCGCGATCAGTCCGGCGATGACCAGACTGGCTCCGCAGCGCAGATCGGTCGCAAAGACACGGTCGCCGAAGAGTTGGGTCGGCCCGTTGATGATCGCGCTGGCAGGCATCATCTGGATATCCGCCCCCATGCGCTGTAGTTCGACGCAATGTTTGAACCGTTCCACATAGATGGTTTCCTTGATGATCGATTCACCGCGTGCTTGGGTAAGCAAGGGGGTGAGGGGTTGTTGGAGGTCGGTCGCGAAGCCCGGATAAGGCAGCGTCTGGATATCCGTCCCATGCAGGTTTCCGTTGTGATGGCGGACGACCACGTTATCCACGTTGACCGTCATATCGGTCCCCATTTCCTGCAGTTTGCTTAACAAGGACTCCAAGTGCTGGGGAATGATGTTTTCAATCGTGATTTCTTCGGCGGTCGCTGCCGCTAAGATGATGAAGGTCCCGGCTTCGACGCGATCCGGAATGATTTCATGGAAACAGCCGTTCAGCTGGTCCACACCGTCGATCGTGATGACATTGGTGCCGGCTCCGCGGATCGAAGCCCCCATCTTGTTCAACATGGTGGCGACATCGATGATTTCCGGTTCTTTGGCGGCGTTTTCGATCAAGGTACGGCCTTTCGCATGGACCGCTGCCATCATGATATTGATGGTGGCACCGACCGATGCGACGTCGAGGAAGATTTTCGCCCCGATCAGTTCATCGGCGAAAATATGATAACTCCCGCGATCGTATTCGACGGTCGCACCCAAGGCTTCGAAACCTTTGAGATGCAGGTCGATCGGACGCGGACCCAGATAACATCCGCCCGGCATTTTCATTTTGACATTCTTATATTTCCCAAGTAAAGCCCCCATGAAATAATAGGAGGCGCGCAGTTTTTGTACGGCGGGATGGTCCAACGGGATATTGATCATATTCGTCGGATCAATCACGATATTCTCAGCCGACTCCTGGAAGACATCGACATTCAGAAAACGTAAAAGTTCCGCGAGCGAGTCCACATCGGAGATATCGGGGACACCACAGATAGCCACAGGTCCTGAGGATGCGAGGATGGCGGCAGGGATCAAAGCGACGGTCGCGTTTTTCGATCCGCTGATCCGTACACTACCTTTTAACTTATTCCCACCGCGAATTTTGATTACTTCTTCCATGGTGAACCTCCTTGGCACACTCATTTTATCAGAGAAACCCTGTTTTGACTATGAAAGCAAGGTGAAACAGAGCGTATCCTACTCATGAAAACGACGACCCATAGGATCGTCGTTGTTTGATTAAGCTTTGTTTGCGGAACCGAAGACGTTGATCTTCTCGCGGACAGCCATCTGGATGGCTTCGATGCCCGGTTTGAAGATCTTCCTAGGATCGAATCCTTTTCCGATGAGGTCGTTGCCGAACTCGAAGTATTTGCGTGTCGCGGCTGCGAAGACCAGCTGCAATTCGGTATTCACGTTGATTTTGCAGACACCCAGCGAAATCGCCGTTTTGATCATGTCGGTCGGAATCCCGGTGCCGCCATGCAATACCAACGGCATGGAACCGGTGATATCGTTGATCTGACCCAATACAGAGAAATTCAGACCTTTCCAGTTTTCAGGATATTTACCGTGGATATTCCCGATACCGGCGGCCAGGAAATCGATGCCCAGATCGGCGACGCGTTTACATTCTTTCGGGTCGGCGACTTCACCCATTCCGATGACGCCGTCTTCTTCCCCGCCGATGGAACCGACTTCGGCTTCGACGGAAATCCCTTTGCGATGACAGATTTCAACAAGTTCCTTCGTCTTGGCGACGTTCTCGTCGATCGGCAGATGCGATCCGTCGAACATGACCGAGAGGAAACCGGCATCGATGCATTTGAGTGCGGCTTCGTAGGAGCCATGATCGAGATGCAAGGCGACCGGAACGGTGATGCCCATATCTTCGATCAATCCTTTGACCATGCCGGTCACGACTTTATAACCGCCCATATATTTCCCCGCGCCTTCGGATACACCGAGGATGACCGGAGACTTCATCTCCTCACAGACATTTAAAACCGCTTTTGTCCATTCCAGATTGTTGATGTTGAATTGAGCGACGGCATACTTCCCATCCCTTGCCTTCTCTAACATTTCTTTTGCGGATACTAAAGCCATTTCATTGTCCTCCTTTAAGGTTATGTGATTCTCTTAACTTATTTTACCTTAGTTTGGCTGTATTTGAAAGAAGCTTGCACGAATCCGAAGAATAACGGGTGCGCACGGTTAGGACGCGATTTGAATTCGGGATGGAATTGACATCCCACGAACCACGGATGGTCCTTTAATTCAGCGATTTCGACCAGATAGTCATCCGGACTCATGCCGCTGAAGACGACGCCGTTATCAGCGAGTTGCTTACGGTAATCATTGTTGACTTCATAACGATGGCGATGACGTTCTTGGACAAGGTCGGATCCGTAGACTTCCCGTGCTTTCGTCCCTTCGACCAAAGCACAGGGCCAATTGCCTAAACGCAAGGTACCGCCCATATTGACGACGCCGTTCTGATCAGGCATCAAGTGGATGACCGGATGATGAGTCGTTTCGTCCCATTCGCTGGAATTGGCGCCTTCGAGTCCGCAGACATTGCGTGCGATTTCAATCAACGCGATCTGCATGCCCAGACAAATCCCGAAATAGGGGATATTATGTTCACGGGCATATTTCGAGGCTAAAATCTTTCCTTCGATGCCCCGTCCGCCGAAACCTCCGGGGACCAGGATACCGTCGCAATCGCCGATTTCCGCGACGATGGTTTCTTTGGACAACCATTCGGAATTCACCCAGCGGATTTCGACCTTCGCATTGATCGGATAACCGGCATGCTTGAGGGATTCGCTGACCGACAGATAAGCATCGTGTAATTGGACATATTTTCCGACCAACGCGATCTTCACGGTTTCCGACAGTGAATTGGCGCGGTCGATCATCGCTTTCCATTCGGTCATATCCGAGGGCGGCAGCGTCAGGTTGAATTTATGCAGGACATATTCGTCGAAGCCTTGTTCCTGGAAACGCAGCGGGACTTCATAGATATTATCCACATTGACGGATTCAATGATGGCATTGGGACGAACGTCGCAAAACATCGCGATCTTGCGGCGCATATCGTCGTCGATGCGTTCTTCGCAGCGGGTGACGATGATATTGGGCTTGATCCCCAACGACATGAGTTCTTTATAGCTGTGCTGGGTCGGCTTGGTTTTCAGTTCCCCGCTTCCCGGCACTTTCGGAATCAAGACGGTATGGATGAACACCACATCGTCCTTTTCCATTTCCGCATGCACTTGACGGGCGGCTTCCAAAAACGGCAACGATTCGATATCGCCGACCGTTCCGCCGATTTCCGTGATGACGATGTCCGCGCCGGAATCTTTCCCGGCCTGATAGATCTTACTTTTGATTTCATCGGTGATATGCGGGATGACCTGCACGGTCGCTCCCAGGAAATCGCCTCTGCGTTCTTTGGTGATGACATTCATATAGACGCGTCCCGAAGTGATGTTCGCGTTCTGGGTCAGTTCTTCGTCGATGAAGCGTTCGTAGTGGCCAAGGTCGAGATCGGTTTCCGCCCCGTCTTTGGTAACGAAAACTTCGCCGTGCTGGTATGGACTCATGGTTCCCGGATCGAGGTTGATATACGGGTCGAATTTCTGTAAAAAGATCTTCAATCCGCGATTCTTCAGCAATCTGCCGAGTGACGTCGCGACGATTCCTTTTCCGATGCCGCTGACGACACCGCCCGTAACGAAAATGTATTTAGTCATGCCTTGCCCTCCTTGTATGTTATAAAAAAAGAAAAGCGTCCCCTATACGGGGGCGCTCTTGCCCTTTCATATTCTATCAGATGAGGCGTCTTCATTCAACTGAAATGTCGTGAAATTGTCCTCACAATCCAAGGATGGAAATGGATGCGGTTTCAGTCTTCTTGTATCAAGCTTACGATGAAGCGCTTGTATTTCGACCGATCGGCCGGTAATTCGATCTTCATGATGTGTATCTGGATGTCAGCATCGATATTCCAGAGGGATAACTCTTGTCTGATGCGGATTATGAGATGTTCTTTAACTTCATCACCCTCTGATGCATGGTCCGGCAGCAACTCGATATGGATCATTACGGAACGACTATCTTTCTGGATCACTTGGTATTCCCGTATCGCGTCGGAGGATGTGATGATCCATCGGCTGAAGAGATCTGGAAAGACGGTCTGAATCTTCCCCTCTTTTGTTTTGAAGTGCAGGATATCGTCGTTTCGGCCCAAGATCGCGTCGATCGTGCGGAAATGACTGCCGCAGGCGCAAGGTTTCCCCAATGCGAGCAAGTCGTTCATTTCATAACGGATCAACGGCTGGGCAAGATTGACCAGATTGGTGACATACATATGCTTGGCGACCACCCCGGGTTGATCGACGATGTTGCCTTGTTCGTCCCTCAGTTCCACGATCACCATATCTTCATTGATATGCAAGTTCCCATGACTGCAGGCACTGGCGATCTGTCCTTCCGAGGCTTGGTAGATTTCCACGACGCCGGTGTTGAATACTTTCGTGAACCGTTCTTTCTCTTCCTTCTCCAAGACTTCCGCATAACAGACGATCTGTTTGAGTTGAATCTTAATTTGGTTTCGTACTGGAAGTAATAATCTGACCAGACTCGGCGGTGCCATCAGAATATTGATATTCCGGGTGTTGATGAGTTCGACGATTTCTTCGATCGGCGTCATCGTCGAACAATAGGCCAGTTTGACGATCGGGGAGTTGATGTCCTCGAAGCCTTGGCCGAAAACCCGCAGACAGAATAAGATGCGGAAAGGCAGATAACGTAATGGAATCCCGCCGCGCGCCAAGAAGACAAAAGGCAGTTTTTCGGTCAATTCACGTGGCGTGACATAGAGACCTTTATTTCCGCTGGTCCCCGATGACAATCCGATGACGTATTTATCCTTATAGTATCCCAGATAATCACGATCCAATTCCTTTTGGACCGCGTAGTTCTGCACTTCTTCACGCAGCAAGCCGACCGTATTCAAACGATCGAACTGTTCCATCATGATGGCTTTATTAATCGGTACTACTTTCTCAAGATCAGTGAGGCTCTGAATCTCGATTCCGTTGAACCGTTCGCGGTAAAAGGGAGAATTCCGGATACTGGTCGAAACCAAGTTGCGAAGTTCCTGTTCCTGATAGTTCTTGATTTGTTTTTCAGAGTAGAAGCGGCGGTGAATGAATAACCGCAGCGCATCCACCAATCCCGAACTCACTAGATTTTCCCTTCCAGTTTCTCTTGTTTCTCGCTCTTTCCGTATTTACGCAGGATATGCGAGATGATATATTCGATGCCGTATTTGTAACTGGCTTTTTCCCATAGGATCAGCACGAATCCCCAGAAAACCGCCAGACATAATCCGAACAACAAAGCGCCGGCGATATCCAGACTGAAACCTGGAATTAAAATCCGCAAGATGCTTGCGACGATCGCGCTGAAGACACTCTCGATAAAGAAGATGGACAGGCCGGATACTCCGAAACGTGAAATGAATTTCGAGATCGGACGAAGTTTCGCTTTGGGATCGCGGATATCGAAATACCACAACGCCAGACAGATCAGCAGTTGGAATAATCCGAGTTGGGCCGTCATGATGGCGAACCAGATCGGATCGATCCCGCGTTGAAGCATCGTATCCGGCAGGAAGATATAAGCGATGATTCCAACCACAAACAACACCAAACCGACCGGCAGCACTTTACGTACGACATTCTTCCAGTCTTTCTGGGCCAAAAGCATCGCGATCCACATCCCCATCAATGCGAAAGAGAAATACGGGAAGATCGGATTGTTTTTACTGACCAAAGGATTCAAAACCAACAGCGGCAGCCAATTCTTGGTTTCATAGGCTTTGAGGTAGATCGGATACAGAGGAATACGGATCAGCGATAAAGCGAAGAACCCCAACGCCAGATATAGATAAATGGAAGGATTGATGCTTTTCTTGAATTTCTTCTCCACCAGGATGAACACGGCGCCCATCAGGAAGACATTGGTCCCCAACATGACCAGACTATCGATATACCAGACACGCTCCATGTTGGTGCCGGCTAAGACACCTGTGTTGATCCATTGGACCAGGATGGAGTTGTTCATCGACCGTGCCGCCATGTTGACGATGCCCGGACCGGTGAAGATGAAATAGAGATACGCGACAACCAGCAACAACAATGCCGCATAGGTGTTGTACTTCCACAATTTCTTGTGACTATAGCCCAGTTGCCTTCTTTTACGGATATATTGGGTCGTATGCGCGATCCCGCTGATCATCGCGAAGATCCCCGCGAACATCAGCATCAATCCGATCAATGTGACGACCGGCGGAGGATTGTTTAAATCAAGGTCGTACAATCCGTTGAAGTGATAGAATGCGGTATGCATGATCAAAAGAATAAAGATGCCAAGTCCACGCAATACATCCAATCCCAGATAGTTTTTCTTCATCGGTGATCCCCTTGCCTTTATTTAAGCATAACAAAAATTGTAACGAAAGATAGAGAAAAAATGATTATTCTATCTCAGAAACTTTCCGTTTTATTTCTTACTGGTTTTCACTCATTTATTCTTCAATCTTTTAAGTCAGTTATTTTAGAAATAATCAATTCATTCGAAATTCATGCTATGTAATTAAGAGCCTAAACCTTTTGGAAGCCTGCACGTTCATCGACTCTCACCATCAGGTTCTTCTCATCCTTGATCACTACGCGATAAGGGAAGGTCTTCAATGTCTTCTCAAATTTCTTCTTTGCTTTCTTTGCTTTTTCCTCGTCTCTGAAATAAATCTTCTCAAGGGCATAATTCAAACGATGACGAGCAGGGTTGAACGAGGTCTTTTGTATAAATTTTTGCAGAGGCTTCGTATAGAGAGAATTGATGATACCGGAACGACATTCCGCCATTATTTCGCTAAACAAGATGACGCACCGTAGTTCGTGTTTCTGAAATTCGAGTAATCCAGGCCGATCGATCAACTCTAGGGCAAGCAAAGTCGCTTGTTCTGTTTCGCCATGATCGAGTTCATAAGAACAGCGAAATGAATCCATCGTAGCAATCAAGGGGTTTGTTGAATCAGCCGATTCAGAGCGTTGAAACCATTCGGGCGGCATATCGCGTAGTCGAACACCGGACATAAAAACACCGTGGATTTGCATCTGCATCCAAAAAGCTTTCCTACAATCGGCACTCTTTTTCAATAACTGGATATTGTATCCGTCATTGGGAAAACCATTGGATTTCATCGGGATACCGTTAGTCGCCGCAAAAATGAACGCGATGAACGCTTGGATCAATAACGCGGTCCTCAATAAGTAATGCATGGGGACAAGGAGCAAAATCAAACTAATGAGTATCGCTGAAATTAGGTTGAAGATCCATCCTCCATGATTATAGAGGAGATAGGGGAAATCCTCACGATAAGGTTGAGGAGGCAACATAAGACATTGTCCGCTTGTACCCGGAATGTTGAAGTATTTCAATACGATTCTTCCATTCTCTTTGATGAACATCAGCTTTCCGATGCGCAACGACACGAAAGTATAGCCTGTTTGTTTTCCGAAGTAGTAGTGTCCTGCTTCATGGATGGTGAGATGACAATAGAGTCCAATATACATAGATACCCAAACAATTACCAGATAACCCAAATAGGCTAAATCCCCATCGGATTCTGCGAGTCGCATCCCAATATCATTTGCAAGGATCGCACCAAACATCAACCCAATGCTTACCATTACAAAGAATAAACCATATTTAGTGACGATCTTTCTGATCTTGCCTTTTCTCATCATTTTTCCCCCAGTTTTCTTTTTTCATTATACCAACCTCTTCAAATGCCCACAATCTGAATTCTTTGACGAAGTTAAGTAATGCTTGTTTCATAAGCGTAAAACAATACAAAGAAACAATATTTGTAAATCTATCGACTATGTAATGTTTCTGGATATCAAAACATAGTTATAGTCACTTTCCTTGCATGGGTGACCATATTGGATAGAATGTATCTATTGACCTTTAGGGGGTACAGGAGAATCTATGAAGAAAATCATCGATAATGCTTCGTTACGTCGTTTTAATGTGATTATGGGGAGTTTGCATCTTGTGCAAGCCGCTCTGATG
>JBAVGP010000131.1:0-2380 GCA_049684955.1 Erysipelotrichaceae bacterium | reverse complement strand
CAGCCTGCAAGGGGAGAACGCGACGCATATCCTGCTGATGTGCAACGGGGAACGCTGCGCCAACCGGCAATCGGTCGCATTGATCCACAGTATCGAAAAATATCTTGGATGTTACGTGGGGCAGACGACGGCGGATAAACGCTTCGAACTCAGGACCCAGCATTGTCTTGGACGATGCAAGGAAGGTCCCAACATGAACATCGATGCCGACCAATACGGAGCGATGACCTTGGACAAATTCATCATTATAAACAAAAAATATAAGTAAGGGAAAAAACCTTGCTTTTTTTGAAAATAGGTGTTGACAAACAAATTCCTTAGTGTATTATTGTATTAGGTACTTAATACAATAGTACAGAACGGAGGAACTATGGATCAATTCCAATCCACCCAACCGATCTACCTGCAGATCATGGCGCTGATCAAGCGCCAGATAGCGACGTCCAAGCTCTTGTCGGGCGCTCAGCTCGGCAGTGTACGCGACTTGGCTATGATGTATCAAGTCAATCCGAACACCGTGCAGAGGGCCTTAAGCGAACTGGAGCGGGAAGGCTTGGTGAAGAGCGACCGGACGATCGGACGCTTCGTGACCGACGATACCGGTGTCATCAGCGAACTTCACCGCGGCTTATTCGATGAGGCGACGACGGTTTATGTAGATCAAGTCAAAGAATTGAATATTGGAGTCGAAGAAGTAGTGAATGCGGTTAAAGAAAAAATGTTGAAAGGGGAAAACACATGATTGAAATCACCAATGTCACCAAGAAATACGGCAGCAAGCCTGCGTTGGTCGGCGTCAACCTGAAACTTGAAACAGGGAAGATCGTCGGACTCTTGGGACCCAACGGTTCGGGTAAGACCACGTTGATCAAGATTTTGAATGGCTTATTGAGGGATTACAAGGGGGATGTGCTGATCGACGGACATCACGTCGACGCACATACGAAGAGTCTGATTTCCTATCTGCCGGATCGTCCGTATCTGCCGAATTGGACCAACGCGGAAGGCGCGATCAAGATCTTCAAAGATTTGTATGCTGATTTTGATGAAGTAAAGATGAGAAATCTGTTGGATAAATTGAAGCTGGATCCTAAACAGAAACTCAAGACGATGTCCAAAGGGATGAAAGAAAAGTTCCAATTAGCCCTGGTCATGAGCCGCAACGCCAAAATCTATATCCTCGATGAACCCATCGGGGGGGTCGATCCGGCAGCCCGCGAATTGATTCTGAACACGATTCTGGAGAACTACGCCAGTGATTCGCTGGTCATCATCTCCACCCACCTGATCGCCGATATCGAGCAGATCTTCGATTCCGTGATCTTCCTCAAAGAAGGACAAGTCGTGCTGAACGACGATGTGGACAATGTCCGCACCGCGCAAGGCAAGTCCATCGAAGAATATTTCAAGGAGGTATTCAAATGCTGATCAAATGCATCAAACATGATCTGCTTGCGACGTATCGCGAGTTCTCAGGATTATATACCGCGCTGATTCTGTTGGCGATCGTCGGGCCGTTCATCACGAAATCGAACAACCCATACTTGATCGGCATCCTCTTCTTAGGGATCTTCGGCGTCGTCGTCGCGACCTTGGTCGTCACCTTCCTGACGATCATCCGCTTATACAGCCGCCGCTTGTTCTCCGATGAAGGATATCTGACGCTGACCTTGCCGGTCAAGACAAGCGACACCGTCATCTCCAAAGTCGCGACCGGGACCATCTGGTCGATCGCGACCGCGACGGTCTTCCTGATCGCCGGCGCCTTATTCACGACGATCATCTTCTTCCTCTATGCCGGCTCAAATTGGGCTTCGCAGGTGAAAGACATCTCGAGTGCGATCGGTCAGATCGCTTCGACAGGCATCTTCGGAGTCTTCGGAAGATTATCCTTGTTAGGCATCCCGATGAGTCTGGTCGATACCATCTACAGTATGATCCTGCTGATCTTCGTCATCACCTTGGTCAACACCAGTATCATCCGCAAGAACCGCGTCGCTTTCGGGATCGTCATCTATTTCGCCCTCAGCCTCACGCTCAACTATATTATGAGCTTGTTCCACACCACGCCGTTTGTCTTCCGTGATGTCGCGCTTTACTTCCAGAATATCAACTCGATGTCCGATCTGTTGCTTGGACTTCGCCAGGTCAGCTTTACGGTCAGCCTCCCCGATTATGCCTTCGGCATTCTCGGACAAGGTGTCTTCGCCGCCGGACTTGGTTATGCGACCTTATGGCTGCTTGATCATAAATTGGAAATGGAATAAAAAAAACAGGAGCTGCGAAATTTGAAGTGAACCCCAAATCTTAGACAGTTTATCTTAAGTAGATATCTGGGACTGAACACGGTATTGAACCGGGCTCAGTCCTTTTAATTTAC
>JBAVGP010000130.1:0-6277 GCA_049684955.1 Erysipelotrichaceae bacterium | reverse complement strand
TTTTCTATCTCTGAATGTAATACATCAATTGTAAACCAACATTATACCCAATATGAAATTTTTATGCTCCCTTTTCATTCAAGGGTACATGTGGTAAACTATGAGCATGTTATGGAGGGCCGGATATGACGCGATCTCAAAACGCTCTGTATTCTCTTGAAATAACGGTGAAAAACATAACATAGGGGTATCTGCGCCTATGTTTTTTGTTTTTTAACAACCAAATACGTTTTGTATAACTGCGGTAATAAGGTCCGCGAGTCTCTACCCCATCACCGTAAACGATGGGACTACAAAGCAAAAAATGCTTTTTAGCGTTTTTTGTTTTGATAGAGACACCGGACAAGGTGTCTTTTTGTTTGAAAGGAGAGAACTATGGGCAACATCCAAGTCTCGATCGTCATGGGATCCAAAAGTGATTACGAAACCGTCAAGGAAACCGTCAAGATCCTGGAGGACTTTCACATTACGTTTGAACAGCAAGTCGTGAGTGCGCATCGTACACCGGAAGATATGGTGGAGTATGCGAAAAGCGCGCAAGATCGCGGGATCCAAGTCATTATCGCGGCAGCCGGGGGATCTGCGCATCTGCCCGGGATGATCGCTTCGTTGACTGAATTGCCGGTCATCGGGATTCCGATCAAGAGTTCCGCACTGGATGGTTTGGACAGTCTATTGTCGATCGTGCAAATGCCGGCGGGTGTTCCGGTCCTGACCGTTGCGATCGGTACAGCCGGTGCGAAGAACGCGGCGTTGGGTGCGATGCGCATCCTTGCGTTGCATGATGCCGCATTGAATGAAAAACTTCATGTTTACCGTATGGAGATGGCCGCTCAAGTCAGTGCGTCACTGCTGCCATGAGTGTCCGTCTTTTACCGCCTGCGAGCATCGGTATCGTCGGGGGCGGACAACTCGGCCGTATGATGGCGCTCTCGGCGATCGCCACGGGATACAAGATCGTGGTCCTCGACCCCGACCCGACCTGTCCTTGCGCATCGCTGGCGGATGTCTTCATCAACGCACCTTATGATGACGCAATGGCGTTCGAGCGGTTGGTTACGTTGAGCGACGTGGTCACGTATGAATTCGAGAATGCGGATGTAAATCTGGTGGAACGATTCGGTTCTAAATTCCCGCAAGGCTATCGTGCCTTGGCGATCTCCCAACATCGCCTTTTTGAAAAGAACTTCGCACGCGAAAACAGGGTGCCTTGTCCGAAGTATCAATCGATCACTTCCCAATCCGAACTCGATGCGTTGACGGATTTCCCGATCGTCCTGAAAACCTGCCGCTTCGGTTATGACGGAAAAGGGCAGTGGCTGATCCAAGACAAAGCGGATCTTTCGCTACATGATATCCGATTCCCCGGTGAGTATATCGCTGAAACCTATATCGATTTCGAAAAAGAAATCTCGGTCATTGCGTGCCGCTTCAAAGACGGCATCACGATTTTCGAACCATTTGAAAACCGGCATGCGAAAGGGATCCTGCGCGAAAGCATCCATCCCGCAAGAATCGATGACAAGATCAGGAAGATGGCTATCGAAGCGACCAAACGATTGGCAGAAGCGTTGAACTATATCGGTGTGCTTGCGGTTGAATACTTCGTCACGAAAGACGGCATCCTCTTCAACGAAATGGCGCCCCGTCCCCACAACAGCGCGCACGGGACGATCGAAGGCTGCGAATACAGCCAGTATGATCTGCATATCGCGGCCATCACAGGTTCGAACTCCATCGCCTCAAAGAGGAATTCGTACACGATGATGATCAATCTGTTGGGTCAGGATGTGGAAGCCGCTTTAGCGAAATGGAAGAATGATTCGAACCAGTCGATCCATCTTCATTGGTATGGGAAATCAGAACTGCGTACCAACCGAAAGATGGGACATATCACCGTCTGTGCGGATACGATCGAAGCATTGATAAAGATATCTGAACCTTGGAGGAATAACGAATGAAGTTGCGATGCTTTATCCAGAAAAAGGAAGGATTCGACCACGAATCCCATGCCTTATCCCACATCCTTCAGACCCAGCTCGATATTTCGGCGAGTGTCCGTTTATTGAACGGGTACGATGTGGAAGGATTGGATCCCCAATGGAAATCCGAAGCGATCTCACGGGTTTTTTCCGAAGCCATGATCGACGATGTCTTCGAACTATTACCGGACACAAAGGGAAGCGTGATCCTGCGTGAACCGCTGCCCGGTCAATATGACCAGCGCGCCGATGCGGCGATGCAATGTCTGAAACTGCTGGATACTGAAAATACATCGGATGTGAAGACCTTCGAAGTCGCTTTGTTCGATACGATCTTGTCAGCGGATGAAGAGATACGGTTCATTCATTACTGGGTCAATCCGGTTGAAATGCGGGTCAAGAGACTCGATCAGGAAATCATCCTTGACGAGACGGAAACATTCGAAGGGGAGATCGAAGGATTCACGAAACTTGACGAAGAAGGCATCTTCACTTTCCTGAAAGCGGAAAAAGCCGCGATGAGTCTGGATGACTTGAAGTTGATCCAAGATCATTTCAAGGAATTACATCGCAATCCGACGCATACCGAATTCAAAGTGCTCGATACCTATTGGAGCGACCATTGCCGGCACACGACCTTCGAGACGCATCTCACGAAAATAAGCATCGATGAAGGACCTTACGCAGAGGAAATCAATGCGGCGCTGGAATTGTTCCATGACTATCGCCGACAGATCGGGCGCGAAACACGTCCGGTCACGCTGATGGAAATCGCGACGATCGCAGGCCGTGTGATCGATGATCCGCGTATCGAACGTTGTGAAGAAGTGAACGCCTGTTCGATCAAAATCAAAGTGTCCACAGATACAGGCGAGGAAGACTGGTTATTGCAGTTCAAGAACGAGACACATAACCATCCGACCGAGATCGAACCGTTCGGGGGAGCGTCCACCTGCATCGGCGGAGCGATCCGCGACCCATTGAGCGGACGGGCTTATGTCTATCAGGCGATGCGCATTAGCGGATGCGGGAATGTGAAAGAAGAAATCAAAGATACGATGCCGGATAAACTGCCCCAACGTGTCATCGCCGCTAAAGCCACCCGAGGTAATTCATCGTACGGAAACCAGATCGGCGTCGCGACGACGCATGTGAAAGAGATCTATCATTCCAGATATGCCGCCAAACATTTTGAATTAGGCGCTGTCGTCGGCGCGGTCAAACAAAGTTCCGTCACCCGGCAGACACCGGTTCCCGGTGATATCATCGTTTTGCTTGGAGGTCGGACCGGAAGGGACGGGATCGGCGGTGCGACGGGATCTTCCCAAGCACACACTTCCCAAAGCCTGACCACCTGCGCCAGTGAAGTCCAAAAGGGGAACGCCCCTGAAGAACGAAAAATCCAGCGCCTGTTTCGAAAAGAAAATGTAGCTAAGAGTATCAAGAAATGCAACGACTTCGGCGCCGGCGGAATCTGCGTCGCGATCGGGGAATTGGCGGACGGGTTGGTCATCGACCTCGATGTCGTGCCGCTCAAATACGCGGGACTCAACGCGACCGAATTAGCCATCAGCGAAAGCCAGGAACGGATGGCGGTCGTCCTTGACCCCAAGGATGTGCAGTTCTTCCTGAATGAAGCGAAATCGGAGAATCTTGAGGCGACCATCGTCGCCAAAGTAACCAACGAGAAACGTTTGGTCATGAAGCATCGTGGTCAGACCGTCGTCGATCTGGACCGCGCGCTGATCGATACCAACGGGGTGCGTCAACGCGCTCAAGCGATCGTGAATCAGACGATCCACGCGGCGCAGCCGTTTACGGAATTCGATGAAGAGAGTGCGTACACAAAACTGGCTTCCCTGAGTGTCGCCTCACAGAAAGGTTTGATCGAACAATTCGATGCTTCGATCGGTGGGACGACCGTGCTCTTCCCCTTAGGCGGAGAAGAGCAATTGAGTCCGACGCAAGGCAGCGTCCAGAAGATAAGTATGGAAAAAGGGCATACCGATACCGTATCGATCTTGACCTATGGATTCATTCCCGAATTGAGCGAACACAACATGTTCCTGAGCGCACAAGGCGCGGTATTGGAATCCATCGCGAAAACCATTGCGTTGGGCGGGAAGATCGAAGATATCTTCTTCTCTTTCCAGGAATACTTCCCCCGCCTCAACCGGGACTCCAAGAAATGGGGATCGGTCGTTCAGGCATTGTTGGGTGCATTGAGTGTCCAAGACGCCTTCAAGCGTCCCGCGATCGGCGGAAAAGACAGTATGTCGGGCTCATTCAAAGACATGGACGTCTTGGAAACCTTGGTTTCCTTCGCCTGTACCCCCGCACATGTTGCTTCGATCTTATCCCAAGAAGCGAAAAAAGCCGGCAATCTTCTCTACTTTGTCCCCGCGAAACATACCGAAAGCGGACTCTTCGATCTCACATCCATTCGCAAAACCTATCTTGAAGTACAGGAGCAGGTTCAGCAGAAAAAAGTCGCAAGCGTACGGGTCGTGGAGAACGGCTTGTTCGCAAGTGTCTGTGTATTGGTCTTCGGAAACAATCTGAAAGCCAAGATCGATACCTTGCTTGACCTTCATGAATTGCGCCTCGCGAGTTTCCTGATTGAAACGACTTCAGAGAAAGTTCCCAAATCATGGATCAAGATCGGTGAGATAAGTGATTCGACATTCAGCTTCAACGGTATCGAACTCGATTATATGAAAGCGAAGCAAGCATATACCAATGGATTGGATTTCCTTTATCCCGTAAAGGAAGGCGGAAATCCGAAATTCAAAGAAATAACGAATACCGATAAAGCCTGTGTGAAATACAAGGGTCCGAAGATCGATCAAGTCCGAGTCGTCATCCCGTTCTTTCCGGGAACCAACTGCGAAACCGATACGCAGCGCGCTTTCGAACAAGCCGGTGCCGTCGTGAACGTACACGGTATACGCAATCTCGATGCGCAGGAACTTGAGGATTCGATCACGGAGTTCTGTGCCTTGCTTGATACATCGCAGATCTTGGCATTGCCCGGCGGATTCTCGGCCGGCGATGAACCGGACGGCAGCGCGAAATTCATCGTGAACGTCCTGCGCAACGCGAACGTAAAAAAATCGGTTGAAGGCTTACTGAAGCGGGACGGATTGATTCTCGGGATATGCAACGGATTCCAAGCCTTGATCAAAACCGGACTCTTGCCTTATGGCGAATACCGCGACCTGGATGAACAGGATGCGACCTTGGCCCACAATGCGATTCACCGTCACATCTCGGCCATCGCGAATACGCGCGTCACATCCAACGCAAGCCCGTGGTTAAAAAACGTTCTGCCCGGCAGCACCTTCAAAGTTCCCCTAAGCCATGGGGAAGGACGGATCGCAGTCAGCGAGAAACAATTCGATGCATGGGCGAAAAACGGTCAGGTCGTCCTGCAGTATGCGGATAGCAACGGTAAAGCAACGATCGATCCCGCGGTCAACCTCAACGGTTCCGATTATGCGATCGAAGGATTGGTCTCTCCCGACGGGCACATCTTGGGTAAGATGGGACATACCGAACGGGTTCAGATAGACCTATATAAGAATATCCCCGGCATGAAAGATCTACCGATCTTCCAAAACGGTGTCGATTATTTCAAAAACCAGGAGGAATAGCACATGGAAAAGCAAACGATGATTTATGAGGGAAAAGCGAAGCAGTTGTATACCTGTGAGCGGGATGATGCCTTGATCATCCACTACAAAGACGATGCGACAGCGTTCAACGGCGTGAAGAAAGCGCAGATCGAACATAAGGGCATGTTGAACAATGCGATCTCGACGATCATCTTCAATAAGCTGCATGAAGAAGGCATCCCGACCCATTACATCGAAACCCTCAATGACCGCGACCAGTTATGCAAAAAAGTGCATATCATCCCGTTGGAAGTCATCGTCCGCAACTTGATCGCCGGATCGATGGCCAAACGCCTGGATATCCCGGAAGGGACACCGGCGCCGCGTCCGATTTACGAACTCTGCTTCAAGAATGACGAACTGGGTGATCCGCTGATCAATGAAGATCATGCGTTGGCACTCAATGCGGCTACTGAAGAAGAATTGGCGACACTCAAGAAACTGACCTTGGACATCAACCAGGTATTGATCAAACTGTTCGATCAGATCGGCATCATTTTGGTCGACTTCAAGATCGAGTTCGGTAAGACATTGGATGGACAAATCGTCCTGGCGGATGAGATTTCACCGGATACCTGTCGTTTCTGGGATAAGGAAACCCGCAAGAAACTCGATAAAGAT
>JBAVGP010000129.1:0-1672 GCA_049684955.1 Erysipelotrichaceae bacterium | reverse complement strand
GCAACACACTGGGCTACCAATGCCTACAGATCGGTTACCATAACGGAATCCAGTTCTTCCCCCTGGATGTTGCTTTTTACACATCCCAGAAACGCCCGAACACCAATCTGCGCAAGATTGATAAACGGACCTGCGGCTGGAAGAGGCGACAGGAATCATTTAAAAAGAAAACCGTTATGTTGACCCAGATGCTACAAAATGCCTACAATTCAGGAATTGATGCAGCTTGTGTACTATTTGATTCATGGTTTTCATACGATTCGATCATCAATAAGGTCGTCTCCACAGGCTATAACGTTGTTTGCCGATTGAAAAATGGCAACGTCAAATACCAATATCAGGGAAAAGATTACACCCTGAAGGAGCTCTGGAAACATTTCGCAAAAAAGCAACAGCGCTGGATAGCCGGCTATCCGATCAAAGGCTGCTGCCTGATTGTCAGCCTGCCCGAAACCGGAGAGGTGAAACTGCTGATCACATCAGATGGCCATAAGAAATGGCATGGGTTTCTTGCCACGGATCTAAGCCTGGATGCCTCCCAAATCGTGGACTACTACTCCAGGCGCTGGGCCATAGAGGTTTTCTTCAAAGATGCCAAACAAATGCTTTATCTGGGTAAAGAGCAAAGTAAAACATTTGATGCTGCCGTTGCTGGCTATAGCGTGATGATGATCCGCTACCTTTTGTTGATTTACCTCATGAACAACAGTCGAATAATCGGCCCTCTGGGTCCACTGTTCCGGGATGTGTCGGATACCGAACTGATGCTGCAAGTTGCCAACCAGCTCTGGGAGCAGATCAAACACACAATGTTCAAGTCAATAGACCTTTTTTTGAATAGAATCGAGTACAAGTACGTTATCAAACTGATTGATATTATTGAGGACGCCTTGTTCAGTTTCAAAGAGCCATTAACTGCGAAAGTTTAGTTATAAATTAAAATAAATATTTTCGCTTCAGTGTATTGAATTTAAAATATTCCAGTTTGGCCGTGTTTCCGTTTGAATTTGAATCCTCCCTCAGTGGATTACATTTCAAATTCACTTCTGAGCCTGATCAACCGTATCGTAGATCACTTTCAAAAGTGAGTTGTCGCCAGCAGCGTCCTGTCCCAATTCCCAGACCATCACACCACCCAATTGAGATTGGATTGCCCATTCGGTCTTTTGACGGATCGTAGATGGCCCATTGAAATACAGTTTGTCGACCTCATCAACCTCGGGAGCCAGGTTGTAATTTCTAACAATTTCCCGGTAGGTTTCGACTTGTTTCCGCTTCGTTATATGTCTGCCGTAGAACGGCAACCCGAGATTAATCTTGTGGAGTGGCACTCCCCCCTCTATCAACGTCTTCACATCTGCACGGGCTGAATCAAAGGTCGCATGGCGGCCATTATGGTCATAAGACATGACATTGACCCAATCCACAGCGGCAATAGCCTCGCGGGATAGTTTTTGCCAACCCGTTACAGTTACTGACAGCACCATGCCATAGGGTTCAAAAACGTCATGCAGTTCGACCAACAGCTTTTCGTATCCTGCCATCTCGGCTGCATTCTTAGGGTGCTCCCAATCGAGATCCAGTCCGTCCAAGCTTGCTTCAATGCAGATTTGTACGGCTTCCTGCACGAATTTGTCTCGATTTTTTGCCGATCCTGCCATTGCTGCAAAAT
>JBAVGP010000128.1:0-3538 GCA_049684955.1 Erysipelotrichaceae bacterium | reverse complement strand
GCAGACGTAAATTTTTTACTACATTTTCTTCTTTAGAAAATCATCACTCCAGCTCGTCGAGATG
The DNA here is from genome assembly GCA_049684955.1 of Erysipelotrichaceae bacterium. Taxonomy (GTDB): domain Bacteria; phylum Bacillota_I; class Bacilli_A; order Erysipelotrichales; family Erysipelotrichaceae; genus GWE2-51-13. The sequence goes on along the minus strand of JBAVGP010000128.1, from coordinate 3,474 downwards.
ATTGCGTTTCTTGATCACATTGGCGATATACATCAACAAAATCAAAAGCGCGACCGCCACGAGAATATAGAAAGGATTATCAAACGCCTTCTTGAAGGTCGTTCCGAACAAGGTCATCGACAGGACCATGATCAGTTTCGCGAGGATCGTCGTCTTGATGAAGTCGCGTTTGCTGAAATCGGAGAGTCCGTATGCCAGATTGATGGCCGAACTCGGAGTGAACGGAATCGCCGTGATGATGAACAGCGTCGATGCCGGCTGCTTGCTGACCCATTGCATGGCTTTCTGAACTTTCGGATAGTGGCCGAACGCTTTCAAGAGGAAACGACGAAAAACGAAACGGTAGAAAGAAAACATGATGATCGCTCCGAGGGTCGTTCCGATCCAGGAATAGACGAAACCCAAGACCGGACCATAAACGCTTGTATTGAAGGTGATGATCACCAAGAGAGGTAAAGCGGGGATGACTGACTCGATGAACGCCAGAAAAATCGGGGCGAGCGGACCAAGTCCTTTGAAGGCTTCGGCGATGCTGAACCAGAATTCAGGTTCCAGATATTGCATATAAGGCTCAAACCATTGAAACATGACGATCTCCTTAGGTGTACTACGAATACTAATACAGTAAGGCACTCGGGATGCTTTGTCAACCTCTATCATGGAACCGCCGGATGTTTATCGATGTCCGCAAGGTACATTTGACGATTTTGTGGTATGATTCTCAAAGGAAATCCGCTTTTTGAAGAAAGGGATCCATAAGGAGCGATGGAAGATGATACGACTAAACAATTATATCGGGGCGACAGGACTTTGTTCACGCCGCGAAGCTGATGATTATATCGCGCAGAACCGGGTGACGGTCAACGGGATCCCGGCTGTCTTGGGTATGAAGGTGGATGAAAACGATGTCGTCAAACTGGACGGGAAACTGTTAAAGGGCGAAGTGCGCAAAGTCACGCTTGCCTACCACAAACCGGTCGGTGTCACGTGCACCAGCGAACGCTCGGTCGAAGGAAACATCATCGACGCGGTCAATTATCCGGATCGGATTTTCCCGATCGGACGACTAGACAAGGACAGCGAAGGATTGATTCTGTTGACCAGCGACGGAAGCATCGTCAACCGCATCCTGCGCGCCGAAAACGGACATCAGAAAGAATACATCGTCAACTTGACCTCCAATATCAAACCGGGGTTCAAACGGGCGATGGAAAGCGGCGTCACCATCTATAATCCGGTCCGCCATGAAATGACCAAGACGTTGCCGTGCAAGATCAAGATCGAAAGCGACACCGCCTTCAAAATCATCTTGAACCAAGGACTCAATCGGCAGATCCGCCGCATGTGCAGCGAACTGGGATATACGATCGCCCGCTTGAAACGCGTGCGGATCATGAACATCGACCTGGGTTTTCTGCCAAAAGGGAAATGGCGCGAACTGACCCAAGAGGAATACGACGGATTGATGGCGATGTTGGATGATACGAAAGAATAGCGTCTGGAAAACAGACGCTTTTTTATAAGAAGACTCCGCAAACGCGGAGTCTGTTGGTTATTTACTGTTGTCGAAGCGATCGCTGCGCGGTTTGCTTGAACGTTCGGGACGTGCCGACGACTTTGCGCCGTCATTTGCCGGACGCGGAGTCGAAGATCCTTGGTGCTGCGGTTTCGCTTTTTGCCAATGATGCTGCGCCGGGTCTTTCCCGTGATCCGAACTTCCTTGGACCAAAGGACGGTTGGAAGGACGACCCATCTGTTTTTTGATTCCCGCCGGTACCGATACGAAGGTGTTGGTCGGTTCCGGAATCGCGAACGGATGCTGTTTGACGACCGGGATCGATTTCCCGATCAACCGCTGGATATCTTTCAATAATCCGAATTCTTCATCGCTGCAGAACGAAATCGCGGTGCCGGCCAAACCTGCCCGACCGGTACGTCCGATCCGATGGACGTAGGTCTCGGATACTTCCGGAAGATCGAAGATGATGACATGCGATAATTGGTCGATATCCAATCCGCGTGCGGCGATGTCCGTCGCGACCAGGATTTTCGTCTTGCGTTCCTTGAAGTTCTTCAATGCCAGCTGACGGGCGTTCTGCGATTTGTTGCCATGGATCGCCTGCGCATTGAGATGCGCTTTGTCCAGCGCCTTGACGATCTTATCCGCACCATGTTTGGTCCGTGAAAAGACCAGCGCGGATTCGATGTCGATATTCTTCAGCAGTTCAATCAATAAGTTGACCTTGTTTTCCTTATGTACGAAATAAATCGTCTGATTGATTGTATCGACGGTCGTGGCGGAAGGCGTTACGAACACTTTGACCGGATCTTTGAGAATCGAATCGGCAAGTTTCCCGATCATGACCGGCATCGTTGCCGAGAAGAACATCGTTTGACGTTTTTCCGGGATGTAAGTCAGGATTTTCTGGACATCCTGCAACATGCCCATATCCAGCATCTGGTCGGCTTCGTCCAATACGAAATGCGTGAGTCGATCCAGCTTGATGTATTTCTGATGGATCAGATCCAACAGACGACCCGGGGTCGCGACGAGGATGTCGACGCCTGTCCCCAAGGCTTTGGTTTGTTTGGTTTGCGGCACACCGCCGAAAATCGGCGTCGTACGTAAGCTGAGATGTTTTCCGTAGGTCTCGAAACTCTCGTTGATCTGCAGGGCCAGTTCACGGGTCGGCGCAAGCACCAGACAGCGGATCGGACGTATCCCTTTGAAGTCTTTTTTGTTTTCAGTGATTTGCTGAAGGATAGGAATCGCGAAAGCGGCGGTCTTCCCTGTTCCGGTCTGCGCACATCCCAATAAATCTCTTCCTAACAGAAGAGGCGGGATCGCGAGTTCCTGGATCGGTGTCGCTTCGGTGTACCCTTCATCGAGCAGCGCCTTTTGGAGGGGCGCCATAATATTAAATTGATTAAATTGCATTTAATCCTTTCCGACGTCTTTTCCCCGCATCGGCAAAGGCAAAACGTCCGCACGTCGTAAACCATGATATCTATTGTATTTATCATCGATATTACACTCGGCACTTTAATGTACCACAGATTGGCCAAAATGGCACGCTTTTTCACTTGCTTTTCCCTGTTTTCGACCTGATTCGGGGTAATTCCGCAACAATTCCAACTTTTCATGGCTGAGATTGACACAATTGCGATCATTGCTTTTCCGGATAAAAGTCTCCTTTTCATAGAAAAAGGACCGTTTCCGATGCGGGAAACGATCCTCGTCAAGCATAGGATGATCTTATGAATCGAAGCTTATTCCGGATCGATCCACTTCAAGGAACGTTGGACGGCTTTCTTCCAGCCCTTATAGATCAGAGCACGGTGTGCTTCTTCCATATGCGGGGTGAATTTACGGTCGAGCTGCCATTTATCCAACAATTCGTCTTGGTTCTTCCAGTATCCGACGGCTAAGCCGGCCAGATAGGCGGTTCCAAGGGCGGTCAATTCGGTGACGAC
>JBAVGP010000127.1:0-16091 GCA_049684955.1 Erysipelotrichaceae bacterium | reverse complement strand
GAACTGGACTTGTCCGAAGACTTTCCCATCCAGTGGTGAACATAAATCTGTAAATCCGCGATGTTCGTCCACGACGCTTGCGCCGTTGATCCATTGCCCGATTCTCATTTGTTTTACTTGTTCGGCCATATTTTCGCATCCTTTTCGATCAGCCATAAATGGGCCGGATCATCATTGCGGGAAGTCCAGGGATTGCCGTCGAAATGACGGATCATCCAACAGAAATACATCGCATAACCCGGAGCCGCGACTTGCGGGTGAGTCTTTCCGCCTTCGATGCCGGAAAAAGAGTAATCCACGGATTTGTAGACGTCATCTTCTTCAAAAGCGGCGCCGAATCCTTGGGGAGCATCAAAACGATAGAAGTACACTTCCGGTTGGGGATGCGAATGCGGGATGAAACTCGACCATTTTCCCGGATGATTGATCACTTCGCCGATCACCAGCTTACTGAGCGGGTTGACGGAATAGTCGATCGTCGTGATGACGTCGCGTACCGCGCAACCGGCGAAATGGTCTTTCCAAACGGTTTCCACACGGGAATCCGCCGGACCGTAAAAGCGATTATCAAATGCAATCAGGTTGGATGCTTGTTGCTGAATTAATTCCGTATCGCGTATGGCCGTGACTATGACGGCGACCCCGCGGCATACATGGAGAACGGAAGGCTTTTCCTTAAAGAGGTCATGCCGGATCGCCGTGACAGTCTGATTGTCCCAAGCGAATTCCACTTGACCTTCCAATAAAAGAAAGACGCTTTCCTGTGTCGCACTGTTGACTTCATAGATTTGTCCGGCAGTGAGTTTCACCAGTCCGACATCCATCATCATGCTTGAATCTTCTTTGACGAACGGATTGTATCCGTTATTTCTGCTTACGAGAGGCAATTTCATTGAGTTTCTCCTCGAATTTTCAATTAATCCAAAATCATTGCGATCATATGACTATTTAAGAAAAACTCTTGAGACAGGTTTGTTCCAATCTCAAGAGTTTGTTTTTATTCGTTTCCGACAATTTCTCCGTCGTTGAACCAGTAGCGGTTATTTGAGCCGATCATTCGGATATATCCACGTACATACTCTTTCATGGCTTTTTCCGCCGCCATGCACATATTCATATAATCTGTGTCCGGAGCGGTTTCAAGAACCTTCAGCATAGCTTGTTTGCCTACTTCGAATACATCGGTGCAGACATTGATCTTGTTGATTCCGCAAGCTACGGCTTCACGGATGTTTGCTTCACCCGAACCCGAACCGCCATGCAAGACCAACGGCATATTCAAGGTCTTTTTCAAAAGTCTCAAACGTTCGAAATCAAGTTTCGGCACTTTCCCTTTCGGATAGTTGCCGTGGGCGGTTCCGACCGCGACAGCCAGCGCATCGACACCGGTCTGTTCGACGAAGTATTTCGCCTCTTCAGGATTGGTGTAGAGATCTTCGTGTGCGTCTTCCCCATCGCATGCTTGACCGACATGGCCTAATTCCCCCTCGACGGTACATCCGTGAGGTTTCGCCAACGTGACGACCGTACGGGTACGTTGGATATTCTCTTGCAGAGGGAAACTCGAAGCATCGATCATGACGCTGGAGAATCCTTTGCGGATGCAATCGACGATGAAGTCGAAGTCGCCGCCGTGATCGTGGTTCAGCGCGACCGGCATTTTGGATTCTTTCGCCAGTTGGATAATCAGCGGAACCATGACATTGGCATGGGCATGTTTTCTCATCTGCCCCATCCCGATGCTTACGATGATCGGTGAACGCTCTTCTTCGGCTGCCGAGATGACGGCTCTGGCCATTTCCATATTGATACTGTTGACTGCCATGATGGCATAGTTATTCTTGTGTGCTTCATCCAGCAAAGACTTCATTGATACATACATGTTTTTTTCGTCCTCCGTCTGCGAAATTAACCGCTGCTGTTTATACTCTTATAAGTTGATGTCGAGATCGATGATGTCTTCGGATGCTGCGATATCGTCAGCGGTAGGCGTAGATTTGATGACTGCATAGATACCGGCGGTGATGACCGTACCCAGGACCAATGCGATCATGAATCCCCAAGGATTGACCATCATCGGAACTACGAAGATACCACCATGCAAAGCAACGGATTCGACACCCAACTGCATGGCCAGACCGCCGGCGATAGCCGAACCGATCATCGAAGCAGGGATGACTTTCAAAGGATCAGCTGCAGCGAACGGCAGGACACCTTCGGTAATAAAGGCTAAGCCCATCGGAATGCAGGTGATACCGGCATCGCGTTCGGCAGGTGTGAATTTCTTAGGAACAATCAGGGTAGCCAAGCCGATTCCGAGCGGAGGCGTCATGCCACCGACGATTTTTGCGGCTTCCGGACCAAAGATGTTGCCGGCGGCCAAAGCATTAGCAGCCATGGAAGCAGTTTTGTTGATCGGTCCACCCATATCGAATCCCATACATGCGCCGATGACGGCACCGATGACGAATTTCGAACCGGAGTTCAAACCGATGATCCAATTTTGCAATGCGGTCATGATAGCGGCCAAAGGACCCATGAAGACACCGAGGAAGACAAGTCCGCAAACGATGGTTGCGAAGAGAGGAATAATCAGAACAGGCATCAAACCGGCAAGCGCCTTCGGCAACTTCCAGGTTTTCATCCACAGAATGAAGTAACCGATTACGAAACCCATGAGTAAGCCGCCCAAGAATCCGGTTTTAGCGACGTTCGCCGTATAACCGATGATGAATCCCGGAACGATACCCGGACGATCGGAGATCGAGTAAGCAATACCTGCTGTCATGACGGCAACGCCGAAACTCATCGCATATTCGCCGAGTTTCGCGACGCTCCACCATAGGTGAGGCATATTGAATACATTGACATTCGAGAAGATGGTTGCACCTGCTTCGATTTTCAGAGAACCGATATTGTACCCGCCGAATCCTTTGGCCAATGCACCTAGGATACCGCCGGCGACAATCATCGGAATCATGTAAGAAATACCCGTCATAATATGCTTTCTAATCTGAAGCTTTTTCATTAACTTTTCCCTTTCGTTGTTGTTTTTCAAACACTACTACCTCCAAGCAAACCCCTTATATAAGCACTACTTTGCTGCCAGCTTCTTTTCGATGGTCGCGATCAAGCTCTTGGGATTCTTCATCGCAACACTTACCGGAATGTCGACGACCGGCTTTCCCGCAAATCTTTCCATTCCGCCGACAGAGATGTCATGCGCGATGATGACTACATCGCATGCGTCGACATCTTCTTTTGTAAGCTTATTTTGTACACCGATCGTTCCCTGCGTTTCAATCTTGCATTGATGACCTGCTTCAATGGCAGCTGATTGAATTTTCTCGGCTACGATATAAGTGTGCGCAATACCCGCAGTACACGCTGTGATACCAATAATGTTCATTTTTCTCACCTCGGCTTTCCTTTGGTCCGCTTACTATGACAACACTTTAACATTTGATAGCCCTTGCAATGAAATTAAAAGAGCCACTTTATTGTGGTAAATATTATGTTATGTGAACACTATGCGTTTGTTTTCATGATGCATTCCCAGCTTCTTCGATGCATGAAACATGACGATTACGGCTATTTATCAACGTTTTAGACAATTTCCATCCATGATTGATTTTCTTTGATACTCAGCTTCTTTTCCATATGATCCTGATAAAACCATCGTCCTGCATCACTGTACGACCCCTATTTTGGGTACAATACCTCTGGTTTTTCACGGAATATTACTCTTTTGAAGAGAAATAAGCCTTCTGTAAGCGGTATTTCCAGCCAGTTTACCGGATTCCTCAAGAAATCAGCGTTGACATCCATAACACTCGGATTTAGGATAGGAAAAGAAGTTTCGCCGCTTCGAGTCCGCTAAACGGGGATGAATAAGGACCTCATGGAAAAGATACGGCAAAAGGAACAACATGCTTTGCATCTGAAATGATGGCATCGATGAAAGAGGAAAAAATGAACAAACTGTTAGAAACCGTCACGAAATTTCCGCAAACCGAAGTTTGGAATGATTCATGCAGCTGTAAGGAATTGGCCTATGCGTTCGCCAACGGGGCTGTCGGAGCGACCACGAATCCGGTGATCGTACTGCAAGTCCTCAAAAGCGAGTTAGCTCAATGGGAACCCACCATCCATGAAGTGATCGCTGACCATCCGACATGGTCCGAAGATGAAGTGTCATGGGAAATCATCAAGTGTATGGGGGCAAAGGCAAGCGGATTATTGCTGCCGAAGTTCGAGGAATCCAAGGGGAAACAAGGACGCATCTCTTTCCAGACCAATGCCAAATTCTATAACAACGTCCCGAAAATGATCGCGCATGCGGTCGAATTGGCGAGCGTGACCGTGAATTCGCAGATCAAAGCTCCGGCGTCCAAGGCGGGCATCGAAGTGTTCGAAGAGTTGACCTATCGCGGCATTTCCATCAATGCGACGGTATCCTTTACGGTAGCCCAAGCGGTCGCGGTGGCCCAGGCGGTCGAACGCGGGTTGGAACGGCGAGTCAAGGAAGGTCTGCCGATCGACACGATGAACCCGGTCTGCACTCTGATGGCGGGACGCATCGACGATCATCTGAAAAACGATCTGAATGCCAAAGGCCTCTTGATCGAACCGGATGTGATGGAATATGCAGGGGTCGCTGTCGTCAAGCATGCTTACCAGATCTACACGGAACGGAACTATCGTACGACCTTATTGGTCGCTGCCTACCGCAACCCTTACCACTGGCTGGAATTCGTCGGAGGGAAGATTGTATTGACGATCCCGTACGGTTGGCAAGTGAAGTATAACAACGCGGAAGTCGATGTCGACTGTTTGATGGATCGTCCGGTCAATCCCAAGATCCTTGCGAAACTGATGAAGATGCCTGAGTTTGTGAAAGCATACGCCGAAGATGGATTGAAACCTGAAGAGTTCGAACACTACGGTGCGTTCGTTGCGACGTTGAATCAGTTCCTTGGCGGATATGACGACCTATGCAAACTGATTCGCGGATATATGGTCAAATAGAATCGATATTCAATGGTTGAGTCAAAAGGTTCCTCATGGTGAACCTTTTGTTTTACCGTATTCAACGGATATTCATCCGATATATGAATTTTTACCGTATTAACTTTATTCATTTCTTCCTCAACGAACCGAAAAACAGTGGTAAAATGGTCTCACCTTGATACGATATGCATTTTCCGCGAGGAACACAGTCGATCATTGTCCGACCGGGAGGTATTTCTGATGGAAGAATTCTTGATGGGGATAACCCTCTTCTTTACACTGTTTTTAACAATCAGGGCAGTCAGACTCTATAGATCCTACAAAGGGAGCTTCTATTCGGTGCTGTTCCCGAGCTTCCTGGAGTATTTCTTCAAATATGAAGTACAGAAAGACTGTTCGAAAAGTTCCTTCCTTAAATCGGCGATCGGAACGCAACGGATGCTATTCAGTATCGTAAAGAACGAAAAAGGCGCCGTCACGCATCGGTTTGTGTCGATCGTCTACAATAAAGGCGTCGCGATGATTTCCTTCCTGAGTCCCAGAGGTCAAGTCAGAGCAAATCAAAACGAGAAATACTGGACAGTCAAAAGCGAAGGTTCTCAGCCGGAGTATCGGATCGTGAGTCCCGAGCTGGCATTAAACGAATATCGCCGCCGTTTTGAGCAACTGATTCCGGACAGTGAAATCCGCATGTATATCGCCGTCGGAGATGCTTTGGATCTCAGCGGCATCAAGTCCGATCTTCCGGTGTTGCATTACAAGGATATCATTTCAGCTTTGAAGAGCGCGGATGCCCCTTACATCTCGGAAGAGATGATTGTTGAAGAATTCGCGAAGTTATCACGCAAATAGGAATTCAATAATTACTGAGAAAAAAAAGAGTCGCGATGCGATTCTTTTGATTTGTGAGTTTCGATGCGGATGGATACTTAGCGTTGGACGCGTCCCGAGGCATCGCCGCCGGACAACGCTTCGACTTCCGCGACGCTCATCAGATTGAAGTCGCCGTTGACCGTATGCTTCAGCGCGGAGGCTGCGACTGCGAACTCAAGCGCTTCGCCCTGCGTTTTCTTGGTCAATAAGCCATGGATCAATCCGGCTGAAAAACTGTCTCCACCACCGACCCGGTCGACGATCGGATCGATGTCGTATTTCTTCGAAGGATAGAACTCATTCCCGTCGTAAATCAAGGCCGACCACCCGTTATGGGAAGCCGAGTGACTCTCACGTAAGGTCGTCACGATGGTCTTGAATCCGAAATCCAGGCGCATTTTCTTGAAAATCGTCTTGTATCCTTCAAGTTCGAGATGTCCTCCCTTAATATCTGTGCCTTCAGGCTTATAGCCCAGACACATTTCAGCATCCTCTTCGTTTCCGATGCAGACATCCACATAGCGCATCAAATGACGCATGGCAACCTGGGCTTGGGCGGAAGTCCACAGTTTCTTACGATAGTTCAAATCGCAGGAAATCGTCACGCCGTGTTTCTTGGCGGCGATACATGCTGCTTCCGTCAGTTTGACGGCGTTTTCACCGAGCGCGGGGGTGATCCCCGACCAGTGGAACCAGTCTGCGCCTTCCATGATCGCGTCGAAATCGAATTCATCGGCAGTGGCTTTGGCGATGGCTGAATCGGCGCGGTCATAGATCACTTTGGATGCGCGCATCGAAACCCCGGATTCCAAAAAGTAAATGCCGAGGCGTTCGCCTCCGCGTACGATATGATCCGTCTTCACGCCGTATTGACGCAGCGCGTTCAATGCGGACTGCCCGATTTCGTGTTTCGGCAGTTTGGTGACATAATAGGCGTCATGTCCGAAATTCGCAAGACTTACCGCCACGTTGGCTTCCCCGCCGCCATAGACGGCATCGAAGCCGGCGCTTTGGACAAAGCGCGTATTGCCGGGTGTCGAAAGACGAAGCATGATTTCTCCGAGTGTGATTATTTTCATCGTTCTTATTTCGCTTTCTGTTTCAGATGGATCGCGAAACCGCCGATTTCTTCTTCGAAGTAACAGAATTTCAGCGCTCCTTTGTCATCCTTCTTTTTCGTTTTTTCGATAAATCGGACGCCGATGCTTTCATAGTAGTTCACCGCACGATCGACATTGTTGACGACGTAGCAGATATGTCCATGGACGCCCCGCCCGTTTTCTTTCATGACTTCGATGGATGTCCCCGCAAAACTCGAGGTATTTCCGATCACTTGCTCGACCTGCAGAAGTCTGGCAAAAGAAGTGGAGACGTCGTTCACGGTTGCAGGAGTCGCATTGACCCCGACATGTTCGAGTTTCATCCCCAACATCGTCTTGACAGCCCCTTGGGTCAATTCTTTGATTTTATCGAAGTCCCCTTCGGCGATGGCTTTCGGATCGACCATCCAGGTACCGCCGCAGGCAGTGATGCGGTCGTAATCCAGATATTCGACGATATTGCTTTCATTGATGCCGCCGGTCGGCATGAAACGGACGTTCACATAAGGTGCCGCCAGCGCCTTGATCATCTTGAGCCCGCCCAACGGTTCGGACGGAAAGAATTTAACGGTCGTCAAACCAAGCTCCAAAGCGGTTTCGATATCGCTGGCATTGGCGCATCCCGGCACGATGGGGATATGCTTGGCGATGCAGTAACGGACGATCTCCGGATTCAGTCCCGGGGATACGATGAATTTCGCCCCTGCGTCGATGGCGTCGTCGACCTGTTGCTTGGTCAGAACGGTACCGGCTCCAATCAGCATGTCCGGTAGTTTTTCGCTTAAAATCTGAATCGATTCCTTGGCTGCTGAAGTCCTGAATGTCACTTCCGCGACCGGCAATCCTCCCTCGCACAACGCCTTACCCAACTGGTACGCATTTTTGGCATCGTCGATCTTGATGACCGGTACGATTCCGAGCTTATAGATTCTTTCTAGTACTTGACTCATGGTTTTCTGCCTTTCTTTAGGGTAGATGAACAAAATATGCTGATGTTTTGAGATAAAATCAATGAACGTGAAAAGACGAAACCGCCGACTTGCGGCAACTTCGTCCATTCATTTCGGACATGTTTATTGCGGCTGTTTCCCGAGATAAGCCAGAATCCCGCCATCGACATACAGGATGTGTCCGTTGACGAAATCCGACGCTTCCGACGCGAGGAATACCGCCGGTCCCATCAAATCTTCAGGGACGCCCCAACGTGCCGCCGGAGTCTTTGAAATGATGAAACTGTTGAACGGATTCCCGTTTTCACGCAAAGGCGCCGTCTGCGGGGTCGCGATATACCCCGGACCGATGCCGTTGCATTGGATATTATATTCGCCGTATTCCGAGCAGATATTACGGGTCAGCATCTTGAGTCCGCCCTTCGCCGCGGCATAAGCGGAGACAGTCTCCCTGCCCAACTCGCTCATCATACTGCAGATATTGATGATCTTTCCGTGACCTTTTTTGATCATGGCCGGAATGACCGCTTTCGACATGATGAAGGGGGCGTTCAGATCGACATCGATGATTTTTCTGAAATCTTCCACTTTCATCTCGACCATCGGAACACGCTTGATGATACCGGCATTATTGACCAGGATATCGACCGAACCGACTTCCTGTTCGATCTGTTTGATCATTTGAACGACCATCGGTTCATCGGTCACATCGCATACATACCCGTGCGCTACGATGCCATCCGCTTGATAAGCCGCCAATCCTTTGTCGACCAAATCCTGGTTGATATCGTTGAACGTGATGATGGCCCCGGCGTTGGCCATCCCTTTCGCGATTGCGTAACCGATTCCGTACGATGCTCCGGTCACCAATGCGACCTTTCCCTTCAGGGAGAAACTAGTTTTCATATCCATTTTTTATCCTGCCCTTCTTTTCGTCTCAATTATAGACCTGTGGTTAATCCCGAAAATTACCTTTCCCTGCTTTTTAATCCAGTAGTTTTTATGTTATTCATCATGAATCATGTGCCTGAAACTATCGAATTTCTTTCTACTTCAATCAAACATTCCATTCGATAGGAATCTGTGCTACTATCTATGAAGTTATCGATTGGATAAGGAGATATCAACATGACCAGAAATCTGATTATGATCGGACTCATCGTCGTCGGGATGATCGCGATCTCATATGCCAAGATTCTATTCCAGAAACGTCAGAAGGTTGAGGCGGACAATGCCTACTCGAAACAGGAGAAGATGATCCTGTACGGAGGATACTTCTTCATGGCTGTCGCCTTTATCATCGCGGCGTTCATCAAGTTCTAAACTAAAAAAGAAGGGAAATCAGATTGAGCTGATTTCCCTTTTCTATAAAGAAAAACTGAATGTTGATACGGAACTTTCAGTTTACTTGCGATATTGGAATGATGTTACTGAAAGACAGCCAGCAGTTCATCAAACGTCTTGACCTTCTGCAATGCGGCGATCGCCTTGTCGTTACCGAGTTTCCCCGCGATTTGAGCCAAGAGACCCATGTGGTTCTGCGCATATTCCAAGTTATTGGATACGGCGAACAAGAAGATGATTTTGACGCCGTTGCCGTCCAGTGTTTCCCATTCGATTTCTTTGTCAAGTTTGCCGATCGCGATGCCGACATTGGATACTGAATCGGACTTGCCGTGCGGGATCGCGATGTAATTCCCGATACCGGTGAGACCTTCTTTTTCGCGCAGATAGATGTCGGATACGAACTGTTGGCAGTCGCTGACATAGCCTGCCTTTTCGAGTAAACCGGTCAGATGATTCAATGCCTCGTCCTTCGTCTTGGCCTTCATGTGAAGATCAACAATACGGGAATCGAGTACTTTCTTTAGTTCCATAGATATTTGTTCCTTCCTGACTATCGAATTAAAAATTTATAGAAGTCGATGTTATTCGTGAAATCCCTTAGTGTTTCCACGGTCTCATCCGTTTCAACAAGCTTGATATACTGCTTATAGAATAGTTTGGTGATTTCCGTTTCTTCCTGGCTGGTCATTTTGACGGCTAACAGAAAGATGACGTCCACTTCGTCTTCATCATGCCAACGGATCGGATGATCCAAGGTGGCGATCACAACTTTTGCTTCATTGATTTCATTTTGGTTGCCGTGCGGAATGGCGACCCGGCTGCCATCGGAAGTCGATGTCGCGGATTCACGTTCCAATACGGTCGCGTAATATTTTCTCGTCACATAGCCTTTGCGGACGAGATGCGTTGTCAGGATTTTTAATAATTCTTCTTTGGTATTGACCTTTAAATGTGTGAAAATCAGATCCGGTTCGAACAGTTTATGGCAACGGCTGTCAAAACGATGTTCTTTCTCGACCCGCTGCAGGGTCACAAGCATCAGATGCATCTTGAGTTTATGGACGCCTTGCTGGGTCAGCAGATGGTCGATCTCGATGATGCGCGGATCCCGCGTACCGATACTTCCCGTTGTCAGGATAACATCCGCATGGGCGAATTTCTCGATTTTGAATTCATGCAGGGTCACGACTTCGATATCCTGGATGTCCGGGAAATTTTTCCTGACGCGCTCGCACAAGAGCTGATTGTGGCTCATCCCTAAATGACTTGCCAAAACGACACGCAAGGGATGTTCTTTACGTTCCACGGCAGCTTGGATATACAGGACGATATAGCCCAGTTCATCTTCCGTCACCTTCAGGTTGTAATATTCTTCAAAGAGCACGGAGATCGCCCAGACGGATCTGAACACTTGCTTGTATTCGCTCTTGATCGTATGAACCAGCGAATTAGGCATGGAACGTCCGTAGCGTAAACGGAAGATCGTGGGTCGCAAATGGGAAAGAAGACCTTGATACAAGACGGTATCTTTCGACAGATCCACATTCAGGATATTCCCGACGATGTCGATCAGTTTTTCCGCGAAAATCTCGAGATTGTTGTCATATTCTTGAACATACTTCGAAGGTACGAACATGACATTGTTTCCGATGACTTTACTGCAGAGGATCTGGATCGACAGGAAGGCGACTTCATTCTGCTGAATCGAGATTTGAAGAGATTTACTCAAGCGTTGAAAGATCGCCTGGGCAAACGCATATTCGTTGTGACGTTCGAGAATCACGATTTCCTGGGCGGAAGTCGTAAATCCTTTCGCGATCGAATTGCGGTACACCGCACAGCAGACCAAAATCAGGAGATCGATGAACGAACCGTCGGTAAACTCGACGCCCCATTCATTTTCCGTTTCCAGGATCGTTTTTCGGATCAAGGCACTGTCGATGCCAGGCATGAAATAATTGATCAATTCTTCGACCGGTTTGTCTTTGGTCTCTTGGATGATGATGGATTTCACGGCGAAGCGATAGTTGCTTTCCGTGTAGCCAAGTTCCAGTCCTTTGTTTCGCACCCGTTTCAGTGTGATATCGAATTTTGCCAAACGGTTTTCGGCTTCCTTGATCACCTTCAGCATGGTCGGCGTACTTAAGTACATATCCGCGGCTAATTTAGTGGTCGTACAGTTGCCGTTGACATTGCGTAACAGCTTTTTGATGGTCAGCGCTACCCGGTCGTCGTTTTCGCTGATAAAATAGGTCGAATCATCATTCAGCATCACGTTGGTCAGCATCGTACGTTGTGAATCGTCGGCTTTGAGCCAAATACCGACACGCGGTTTGCGTACAAGTTCGCCCAAGCTGTTTTGCTTCAGGTATTCTTCCAAGCCATCCAGTTTCACTCGTACGGTCTTTTCCGATAATCCGATTTCGTCGGCGATCTTTTGGGTCGATACGACATCATGCTTCAGCAGATAATCCAGAATTTGTCTGAAATAGAACTGCGACTTTTCTTCTTTCATTTGTTCACCTCCTTCTCTTCATGGTTAGGTTATCATATGTGAATCCAACTGCGCATTTTGATTCGCCAAAATTAATACGGTAACTTTTTAGTTATCGTCCTATATTATACAGTAAAAATCGGAATATTTACGCAAACAATCTGCCCAATCCTTTTCAGTAGATGAGTGTGGTTTATCTATAATAAACTCGGAGGATTCACTATGTATTCCAAGCCTTCGATCATGCCTGCCACATTTCTGTCCGATGAGGTGCGAAACCGACTGAAACAAGTGGTTTCAGCGCGTCCGCATGAAAAGGTCGTGATTCTGGACGATGATCCGACCGGCACCCAGACCATCCACGATTACTATGTCTATACCGGCTATGATCATGCCACGTTGCGCGGTGCTTTTCTGGATGAAAAGCGGTCGTTTTTCATCTTGACCAATTCTCGCAGTCTGTTCCCGGATGAAACGGCCGCGATGCATCGAGAAATCGCCAGGAATTTGATGCTAGTCAGTCAAGAACTGAATGTCCCGTTCCAATTGATCAGCCGGACCGATTCGACGCTGCGTCAGCATTATCCGCTTGAAACCCAAGTGATCCATGAAACCATGGATGCTTGTTTCGACGGGGAAATCCTCATTCCGGCGCTTTTCGGAGGAAACCGGTTCACGGTCGACGATATCCATTATGTGGTCGACAAAGAACAATGGATTCCCTGCGATCAGACCGATTATGCGAAAGACAAGACCTTCGGATATCACTTCGCGGATCTGAAAGAATGGATACAGGAGAAAACACAAGGACGTTATCCTGCCGACGAGGTCACAAGCATCTCGCTTGCTGAACTTAGAGGCTGTGACATCGAAGGGATAACCCACAAGCTTAACAAGGTGACGAATTTCAATAAAGTGATCGTCAACGCGGTGGAACAAGATGATTTGACGGTATTCGTACTAGCCCTTTACCAATCACTCGATGCGGGGAAGAAATTCCTATATCGCACCTCCGCATCGTTCATCAATTCGTTCATCGATTGTACGCAAGCAGCGCTCTTGCATAAAAAGGACGTCGTGGATTTACAGAACCGTAACGGCGGACTGATTGTCGTCGGTAGCCATGTGGCTAAAACCACCCGACAGTTGGAACATCTGAGAAATAGCGCGACAGATATAAGTTACGTCGAATTCGATCAGCATCGCATATTGACGCAGGAACTGGATCAGGAAACACTGCGCGTCACACAAGAAACAGACAGGCTGTTGAAGGAAAACAAGAACGTCGTGGTCAGCACCCGTCGTGAGCGCATCGATTTCATAGTCGACGATCCCGAAAAGCAACTGGCGATGACACGGGAGATCGCTTTTGCATTGATGAGCGTGGTTAAGAAACTATCGGTCAAACCGCGATTCATCCTTGCGAAAGGCGGCATCACCTCAAGCGACATCGGAACTCAAAGCTTGGGTGTATCGCGTGCCTTGGTGATCGGACAGATATTGGATTGCGTCCCGGTCTGGAAGGTCGAACAAGGAAGATACGCCGGTCTGCCTTACATCATCTTTCCGGGGAACATCGGAACGGATGACGCATTGATAGACATCATACAAGAACTAACGGAGGAAACCCAATGAAAAAAGTTGTCATCGTACATACAAGTTTCGTATCGGTAGAGGACTTGAAGGAACGCTTCGCACGCTTGATCCCGGAAGTCACGGTCAACCACATCGTGGACGACAGTCTGTTGGCGGAAGTCAGCAAGAACGGTGCCATCACCAACAGCATCACGGAGCGCATGGTCACGTATTTCAGAGAAGCGCAAGCGGTCGGAGCCGATTTGATTTTCAACCAGTGTTCTTCCGTCGGATTGGCTGCGGGGATCGCTGCGAAGACAGTCGACGTACCTGTGTTGAGAGTGGATGAAGCGATGGCTGAAAAAGCGGTCTCGCTCGGTTCACGGATCGCCGTCATCGTGACCGTTTCCTCGACTGTCCACCCCAGCACCCAGATCATCAAAGATAAGGCAGCACTTCTTGACAAAACCGTACTAGTGACACCATATCTGGTCGACGGTGCCTTAGCGACCCTGATGAGCGGCGATCGTGAAACGCATAACCGTCTTGTCAAAGAAGCGATTCTGAAAGCGCAGGAAGACAACGATGTAATCGTACTTGCGCAAGGCAGCATGGTCGGCATGCTTCCGTTGTTGACCGATATCAAGATCCCCGTCCTCAGCAGTCCCGAACTCGGCGTACTGAAAGCGCGCGAACTGTTAGGTTTCAAGTAATCAACATGAAAGGAGAAGCCCGATGGAAATGACCATGCGTTGGTTCGGATCGAAATACGATTCCGTCACCCTGCAGCAAATACGACAAGTACCCGGTGTCACCGGTGTGATCACGACGCTGTACAACACAAAACCGGGTGAACCCTGGTCGCGCGAAGAAATCCATGCCTTGAAAACAGAAGTGGAAGCCACCGGATTGCGGATCGCCGGGATCGAGAGCGTGAATATCCACGACTCCATCAAAGCCGGCACCCCCGAAAGGGGTGAATATATCGCGAACTACATCACATCCTTAACGCATCTGGGTCAGGAAGGCATCGATCTGGTCTGCTACAACTTCATGCCCGTGTTTGATTGGACGCGCTCTGATTTGGCCAAACTTCGTCCCGACGGATCGACAGTGCTCGCATATGACCAAGACATCATTTCGAAAATCGATCCGGAGTCCATTTTCGATTCCATCGATCAGATGTCCAACGGTTTCGTCCTGCCAGGATGGGAACCTGAACGTATGGCGCATATCCAGGAGTTGTTCGCGATGTTCAAAGAGGTCGACGAAGCGAAATTACTTGAGAATCTCACTTATTTCCTTGAGCGTATTCTGCCTGTGTGCGAACAATACAATATCAAGATGGCGATCCATCCCGATGATCCGGCTTGGCCGGTTTTCGGCTTACCGCGCATCGTCACCAGTAAAGAAAGTCTGTTGCATCTGATCCGTACGGTCGATCATCCGTTGAACGGAATCACCCTCTGCACGGGATCCCTTGGATCCAATCCGCTTAACGATATCATCGACATCATCCATTCCCTGCAAGGCCGGATCCATTTCGCCCATGTACGCAATATCCGTTATAATTCACCGGGTAATTTCGAAGAAGCGTCGCATCTTTCGAGCGACGGTTCCCTGGATATGTTTGAAGTGATGAAGGCTTTGTATGAGACCGGATTCGATGGTCCGATCCGTCCGGATCACGGCCGTGCCATCTGGGGCGAAATCGCCATGCCCGGCTATGGTCTTTATGATCGCGCGCTCGGATGCACCTATCTTAATGGACTTTGGGAAGCCATCGACAAGATGACGAAATGAAGTACACCGTAAGGAGGGACCTATCATGCATCTGAATAACGATGAATTATCAAAGTCAGAGCTTTGGGCGAAAGCGGATATCAAATTACCGGAATTCGACCGGAAAGCCATGATCGAAACGACCCTTACCTCCCCTGTCTGGATTCATTTCGGGGCCGGGAACATTTTCCGCGCATTCCCCGCTGTGCTCCAACAATGTCTGCTTGATGCAGGGTCGGCAAGTTCGGGTATCATCGTCGCGGAAGGATACGATACGGAAATCATCGACCGTATGTACCATCCCTATGATAACCTGAGTTTATTGGTGACCTTGAAATCCGACGGCAGTATCGCAAAGACAGTGATCGGCAGTATCGCGGAGGCGTTGAAGATCGATTCATATGATTCTTCGGATTGCCAACGAATGAAAGAAATTTTCCGTTCACCCGGCTTACAGATCGCCAGCTTCACCATCACCGAAAAAGGATACAGTCTTGTGAACGGTAAAGGCGAAATGTTCCCTGATGTATTGAAAGATCTTGTTGTCGGTCCATCAAATCCGAAAAGTTATATCGGAAAGATCACTGCTCTTTTGGTCGAACGTTACAATCACGGAAAACACCCGCTTGCGCTTGTCAGTCTGGATAACTGTTCGCACAACGGGACCATGCTTCATCGTGCCATTCAACCCTTTGCGGAGAAATGGGCCGAGTTAGGTCTTGTTGAAAAAGGATTCGTTGACTACATCGATGATCCGAAAAGTGTATCATTCACCTGGAGTATGATCGACAAGATCACTCCGCGTCCCGATGAAAGTGTCCGCAAAATGCTGCTGGATGTGGGATTCGAGGATACCGAAAGCATCGTCACAAAGAAGAACACGTATATCGCCCCTTTCGTGAATGCGGAGGAATGCCAGTATCTGATCATCGAGGATAACTTCCCGAATGGAAGACCTGC
>JBAVGP010000126.1:0-1938 GCA_049684955.1 Erysipelotrichaceae bacterium | reverse complement strand
ACCCCCCTTTCAACCATTAAATCATATCGCCGGACAGTTAGGAATCATTTGCGGAATTTAGATGATGAAAAAGATAAAGAAAACATGAAAAGCGTACTCTTCATGTCTTTATTCGATTCAGTCTTCGTCGATCATATGCAGAACTTCACGGGCGGTCTTCTCCAGATGATTGTCGTCGGCGCCCAATACGCCAAGACCGGTATACACTTCGCCGGTTTTGACATGCGCGGCGTCCAGGGCGATGAAATATTTATCGAGCAGAGGATCACAGATATCGGGATGCTGCATGGGACCAAACGGATTAGCGAAGTAAGTGGTGGAAATGCCCACTTCGTCGGTCGTCTGCATGGCCACACGCTTGCCTTCCACGAAGGTCGCTTTCATGTCGGCGGCGTTTTCGGCTAGGAAGACGCCGATCTTGTTTTCATAATTGTTGGCATAGAGGAAGTAGTCGACTTTGTGGTTCTTGACGATCAGCGAGTACGGGGCGACCGGGATGATGACCCGAGCGTTGATTGATTCGGGGTTCATGAAGATCGAGCGATCCATCGTTTTGTAGGGGCTGCCTTTGTCCAGGTCGTCCAAGCGGATGAAGGCACCGATTTCGGTGCCCTGGGCGACCACGATATCGTTTTCCACATGTAAGGATCCCATATCGTCGAAGATGACATCGATCGAGAGGATCTCGTCCTCGCCCAACAGTTGGATGGCTTCGATCGTTTCCGATTTGCCCGCTCCCGAGTCGCCGATGAAGACGACGCCTTTGGAACGTCCGTTGCGCAGGTGGATGTTGACCATCGAACCGTGCAGCGGCAGCCAGCCTTTGGCCATCATCGCCACATTATGCAAGGTCAGGCACATTTTCTTCATATAGCCGAAATATTCGATGATCATCTGGGACGGGACTTTACCGATCCAGATGCCGGTCGTTTTATCGAGATAATAGTTGCATTCCAAGTCGCTGTCCTGGATGCCGAACAATACGATGCAGTCGGGACGGCGTCTGGCGACTTCGGTTTCGGTCGCGAGTTCGAATAAATTAGCTAAAGTAATGCCGGAAAAGGCATAATCACGATGGAAATAAATATGCATCAAGAGGCTGCCGACTTTCGCCGGGTAGCAGAACCATTCATCGCGGTTGATCACCGCATTCTTCAGCGGATTGACGTCCGTCGGCTGGAAGGCGCCTTTACGCTTGTTGGAACGGGGATGTAAAAGCAACGGTGTGCGCAGCAGCATCGAATCGACGAACGAGATCCCCTTCAGTAACTCATACCCCTCCGGGACTTTCCAGTGGATGTCGCGGATGACCATCGAGGCGTTGGTGCCGGCTTGCAATTGACGATAGATACGGTTCTTGCGGCCCTGGACTTTTTCCTGCGCGCCGCGGTAGACCGCCAGCACCAGTTGATTGAATTTGGAATCGGCTTCCATGAAGTTGGCTAATTGGAGGCTGCTGTTGGCTCCCGTGCGGGTGATCGAACAGCGCTGCAGATTACGCCAGTAGTTATATCCTTCTTCGATGAGTTTCGTCAGGATTTCCGGTTGGTCGAGAAACGGATGCGGGATTTCATCGACTTCCAGCACCATCAAGGTCTTCATCAGGCGTACGATGTCGATGACCGTCTCACTGAGACCGCGGTCGCGCATCGCCCATTTATAGAGGTCGAGGTCGCTCTTCTTCAAGGCGGCGAGATAATGTCCGAGAACGAATTTGAAACTGTCGCTTGAAAGGACTTCGTCGGTGGTTTGGCAATAAGCCGCCGAGAAATTGATCAAGGCTGTCGTTTCATGCAGATACAGTGCTTCTTTCATAATTTGCCTCCTGTTGAACTGACTTATTTTACCATTGTACCTCTTTTGTTTCAAGGGTTACATTCTTTTTCATTCTTTCAAATGTTGGTTTACAATTGATGTATTACATTCAGAGATAGAAAA
>JBAVGP010000125.1:0-2003 GCA_049684955.1 Erysipelotrichaceae bacterium | reverse complement strand
GAATATAGACTGACCGAAACGATGTTCGCGACGATGACTCCGATCCAGGAATGCAAAATCGTTACTAGAAGCCAAGCAAGTGGTATGTTTATGATCGCACCTAAAGTGAAGTATAAATTTTGAGTCTTTAGTAGACCAAATCCGTTGGTCAGACTTTGGTGGACTCCGTTCCAAATGATAAGGCTTGCGGAGAGCGCAAAAACAAGCGCGAACGAGTAGTTCACCTTGATCGAATATTTCCCTAGCCATAGATCAAGCGCCGGTTGAAGTAACCCGATAAACAGGAACTCCAGAACGATCGCGGTCAAAGCGGTTTTCTTAAGAAAGTGGTAAAGTTTCTCGATCCAGTCATACTTTCCTTCTGCTTTCGCTTTGGTTACAGCCGACCATATGGGTGTCAAACTTAAAATGTAGAGGGATCCGATCAGATTGAAGAGTTTATTGTAGATCTGATAATCAACGACGTAACTCGGATTCGCAAACCAGGTGATCAGGAATTCATTAGTCATCGTGATGATAAGATACATGATCTGGGCCCAAAAGAAACTGCCTCCCAAAATAAGGATTTTCTTCGCGTAATCATGGCTATAATGGCTAAAACTTGGAACCGATTCCTTCAGGGTGGTTGAGAAAACGATAAAGGTCGCGATCACTGTCGGAAGATTCATCGAAAATACATAAACGATCGATAAAGTGATCAAAGCGTTGCCGATATTCGCATTCTTGAAAAACAACACGAACATCAGCATCAAGGTATTGCTGATCAATAGGAGGAAGTTCGGTAAAGCCGATTTCTGCATGGCATGCAGGATCGAGAAGATAAGCTTCAACAGGAACTGCAGAAGAATGCCGATGAAAATGATCATGATGGACAGACGCAAAGTTGTATCCGACACGAGCGAGATATCGATATTGAATACCTTGTTCCAGTTGATAAGCGGACTGGCGACCGACATCGCGATCGCGAACGCGATCATCAACATACTTATCGAGATATAGGCGGATGAAACGAATTTCTTGATTTCTTTCGCTTCGTCTTTCACGATTGGTTCGACCAGTAAGTTTCTGAGCCCGTTCCCGACACCCAAATCAAAAGTCAGTATCCATGACAGAACCGCAAGAATCGTGAACCATAGTCCCAAGACGCGCGAGTTCTGGAAGAAGGCCATATAAGCAGGCATCGTCAATAAAGATATCACCATCGCACCGCCTTTGACAAAGAAAGCGCCGAACGAATTGGCGACGATTGTTTTATTGTTCTTCATCCTGGTCCATTGGACAGTCAAGATTGACTTCAGTTTGTTCATCGATTTCTCCTGTCAAAATATAATCAGTTGATCCATTTCGATACGACAATCCGATTCATCGGTCATCCTTCAAGGTCAGCGTGATTTCCGTCATGTTGCCAATGATCGTTGATAGACTTCATCGATTTTTTTGTATACTTTCGATTGCGAGAAACGTTCTTGCCCTATTCGCAGCGATGCTTCACCCATGCTTTGCCTCAGACTTGGATCTTTTACAATTTTGCATATCGCGGATCCCAGTTCATCGCTGCTATACGGTGTGACAAGAAATCCATTCTCCCCGTCAAGGATGATTTCCGGATTCCCTCCAACCTTCGTCGCAACGACCGGTAGTCCGATTGCCACGGCTTCAAGCAGGGCGTTCGACAGATTCTCATGCAAAGTCGGGAAAACGAATACATCGCTTTCGCTCAATATCGCCAAGATATCGTTGCGTCTGCCCAGAAAAAATATCATCTCTTGAAGGATTTCCGCATCGAATTCATGCTGATATTTTAGGGCATCTTTTCCCTCGCCGCAAATCAACAGTTTCACCTGCTTGTCATGCATGTTGCGTATCGCTTCCAAAAGATAATGGATACCCTTTTCCATAACGACACGGCCGGAGTAGACTAGGAGTATATCGTTTGGATCCAGGTGCAGTTCATGACGGATGGAGCGATTATCGCGCAACGGCAGACTCACTTCGGGCATTGC
>JBAVGP010000124.1:0-5376 GCA_049684955.1 Erysipelotrichaceae bacterium | reverse complement strand
CATATAGGAAGAGCGTCCCGAATCGATCATCAGTTCGAGGAAACCGTCGAAATCATTGGATGAAAGCGTCTCGATCTCTTCGACGACACGGTCGGTCTCCTGGAAGAAATGCATCGCACGCAAGATGGCGCGGTCGCCGGCGATCGGACGGAGATTCGCGATTTCCGCGAAAAAACGGCTCGGATCGACTTCGCTCAGCACTTCTTTCTCAAAATAATTCGCAATCACTTTCATATCATGCGGCATTTCGGCGTATTCGTTCGATAAATCTTCATGGCTTCCGCCCGTATCGACGATACAGATCGCGTAGCCGCTGCGTTCAAACGCGAAATCGATTTGCTGGACTTCAGCCAGGTTCGGGTCGAAAAAGTCGATCCCGACGAATCCTCCGACGGCGCTGGTCAACTGGTCCATCAGTCCGCAGGGTTTTTGGAAATACATATTTTCCGCCGCCTGACCGATTTTCGCGATGATTTTATTGTCGATCGTAGCATCGTTGAAAAGATGGTTGAATACGGTGCCCAAAGCGACTTCGAAGGCGGCCGAGGAAGACAGGCCCGAGCCTTTCAGGACATTCGAGGTGAACACCGCGTCAAATCCCGCAGTCTTGAAATCAAGCGCCCTGAACCCCGCGGATACGCCGCGGATCAGCGCTTCGGAGGTGAATTTCTCATTCTCGTGGATATCCGTATCCTCTAGATCCACATCTTTGATCAGATATGCGTCGCTGCGGATGCGCGCGATCGGCAGATTGTTGATTGCGGCCAAGGCGAGTACGTCAAGATTGACGGCGGCTGCCAAGACCCTTCCGCGCTGGTGGTCGGTATGGTTGCCTCCCACTTCGGTACGCCCGGGCGCACTGCATAACAGCACATGAGCCTGCGGGTCGAATTCGGCTTCGAAGCGTTCGCACAGCGCGAAGATACGCTGCTTGGTTTTCGCCAGCGATTCGATGCCGTAGATATCGATCAGTTTTTCATCGAGTTCCCCGTTCTGGATCACCCGCATCAGGTCTGCGCTAGTCATGCCGTGTTTCCTCCCTTTTATAAAAGCGGAACTGCGTCGTGGATTCTTTGGGTTCGAACGCTTCCAGGACGCTTTTGATTTTGGCTTCGTTATTGATGCTGTTGGGATAGAACTGGGTCTCGAAACAGATGCCCGCATGGCAACCATAGGGTGATCCGGTTTTGCTGATCCTGGTCTTGTCGAGATAGTTGCCGCTGTAGATATGGGCGCCCGGCGCGTCGGTGATGACGCTCAGGTTGCGGTCACCGTAACGCAGACGGATGAACGGATGGAGTGTGTCGCAGCGCCGCTCGAAGTGATGGTCGAGACCTTTGGCGAACTTGATCGTCTCGAGATCGGCATGCAGACGGGTCGATAACTTCGCATAGCGGTTGAAATCCATCATTCCGACGGCTTTGTGCGGCGGATAGAGACTGAGTCCGTCCGTATCGATAGGTGCGAACTTGTCGCTGTCGATGCTGAGTTCATGGTTTTCGATCGTCGCTTCATTGCTTAAGTTGAAATAATCATGATGCGTCGGATTGAACAGCGTCCTTTTATCAGAGAGTCCCTGATAGCGCAGGATCAGCGAGTCTTCGTCGATCGTGAATGTCACCGTGAAGTCGAGATTACCGGGATAATACTCTTCCTTATGGCCAGACAGGTAATGCAGGGTCAGCGAGTCGGAAGTCTCCTCCACGACATCGAAGATGCGTCTGTCGAAACCGGTCACGCCGCCGTGCAGATGATGCGGACCATTGTTGATGTTCAATAGGTATTCTTTTCCATTGAGGATGAATTTCCCTTTGGCGATGCGGTTGGCATGCCGTCCGATCACGGCGCCGATATAGTTCTGATCCGCGATATAATCCGGGAGATCGCTAAATCCCAGGACGACGTCCTGGTTGAAATCCTTGACGAAAAGCGAACGGATGATGCCGCCGTAATTACTGATTTCGACGCGCAGACGGTCGTTTTCCAAGGTATAAAGGTAGATATCCTGCTCTTCGTGGTTGCCCCAGATTGTTTTCATTGGATCCTATCGCGCAAGTTTGTCGAGCGCATCTTTCGCGGCGGCTTGTTCCGCCCTCTTCTTTGAATTCCCTTTGCCTTTGCCCATCAAGATGCCGTCCACTTTCACCGCGATTTCGAATTCGGGCTTATTGGAAGGTCCGGTCGTCGATAGCACTTCATAGGCGACCGTCTTGCGGTCGTCCGATTGGGCGAATTCCTGCAGACGGGTCTTGTAGTCGACGACCACGCTGAGCGATTTACTCAAGGTGGGCACTGAAATGGCTAAGCGCAATACCGCATCGGCTGCTTGGAAGCCGAGCTCAAGATATAAGGCCCCGATGAAAGCTTCGAACGCGTCGGCCAGCAGTGAATCGCGGTTGCGACCGCCGGTCCGTTCTTCGCCGACGCCGAGTTTCAGAAACTCGCTCAAGCCCAGTTTACGGGCATAGTCGGCCAATGATTTCTCGCACACCAATTGGGCGCGCATCGTCGTCATATCCCCTTCGGGATACGGCGGGGACAGACGATAAAGCACGTTCGCGGTCCATAATTGCAGGACGGCGTCGCCGATGAATTCCAGGCGTTCATTGTCGCCCGGCATCTCGGGATGCTCGTTCAGAAAAGAAGTATGGATGAAGGCTTGCGCGATCAGATCCGATTCTTTATAGGGTACATTGTTGGCTTCGCACCAGGCTTGCAGGCTCATAGAAGTTCCTTCATACTGGCGACCGCATCCAGTTCGACCATCCGTTTCAAAAGCAAAATCGCATTGGTGAACGCTTCCGTGTTGCTTGACCCGTGTGCTTTTACGACCGGACGGTTGATACCGGCTAAAATCGCGCCGCCGTATTTGCGGTAGTCCAGGTAGGATTTCATTTCCTGTAGTTTGCTTTTCATCAGTAAACCGCTGAGCTTGGTCAGCGCATTCGCGGTGAGGACTTCCTTCATCAGCTGGGTATAGGCGCTGACCGTCCCTTCGATCGTCTTCAGCGCGATGTTCCCGCTGAAACCGTCGGTGATGATCACGTCGGCGTCGCCGTCGAGGATATGGCTGCCCTCGATATTGCCGATGAAGTTCAGATGTTTGTAGGCGCTGATCTTCTCATAGACTTCTTTGTGGATCGGATCGCCCTTCTTGGGTTCCGAACCGATATTCAACAGCGCGATGCGCGGATGTTCGATCTTGCGCACGCTCTTGGCGAACGCATCGCCCATCAGCGCGAACTGGACCAGATGATCGCTGGTGTTTTCGGCGTTGCAGCCGACGTCCAGCATATCCGACATCGTCCGTTTCAGGGTCGGGAATGTGATCAGCAAGGCTGGCCGCTGGAGGTTTTCGAAAGTCTTCAGTACTAATAACGAAGCCGTCAGTAAAGCGCCGGTGGAACCGCAGCTGACGATTCCGTCGCAAGTACCTGCTTTCACCGCTTCGATCGCCCGTATCATCGACGAATCGCTCTTGCGGCGCACGGAAAGGGCGCCTTCTTCCATTCCCATGACCTGGGTGGTGTGCACGATCGTGCAGAAAGCGTCGAGTTCCTTCAATTCCTCCTGAAACCCGAAGACCGTGAAAGCGACTTCGGGAAATTGTCTGTGTACTTCCTTGATGGCTTGGATGACGACGATGCTGCCGCCGTCGCCGCCCATCGCGTCGATTGCCAGATTCATAACCTCACCTCGTTTCTTATTATACCTTAATCCAGGAACACCTGTTGTCCGATTTGTGAATTCTTCAGGTTCTCGATCCATTTTACGATCTCGGGATCTTTGCTTTTCAGCATGCCTTTGGCATCATTCTGGGCTGTTTTCAGGATATTGATGTCCTTGACGACGTTGGCGATCAGGAAACTCGGGACGCCGCTCTGTTTCAATCCGAGCATTTCTCCCGGACCGCGCAGTTCGAGATCCTTGTTGGCGATCGTGAAGCCGTCTTCGGTTTCCTTCAGTACATTCAATCGTTCAAGCGTCAGGGGATCGTCGCTTTCGCTCAAGAGGAAGCACTTCCCTTCGATCGATCCGCGTCCGACTCGTCCGCGCAGCTGATGGAGCTGTGAAAGGCCGAAACGGTCGCTGTCGTAGACGACCATGATGTTCGCGTTGGGGATGCTGACGCCGACTTCGATGACGGTCGTGCAGACTAAAAGGTCAGTCGTCCCGTCGAGGAAGCGTTTCAATACCTTATCTTTTTCGTCGTTGGATAACTTGCCGTGCAGCTGGTCGATATGGATGCTTTTCGGCAGATATTTCTTCAGGTTCGCGGTGACGGAGTTCACGTTGCGCAGTTCCGAATCCTCTTCGATCGCCGGACACACGACGTAAATCTGCGTCTTGGTTTTGATCGCGGCCAAGAGTTCGTCCAGGATCGGACGGATGCTGTTGCCGGTCAGGATTTCGGTTTGGATACGCGGTTTGCCGGCATGGTAGAAACGGATCGTCGAGACGTCCAGATCACCGAAGACGAAAGATGCCAGCGTTCTGGGGATCGGGGTGGCGCTCATCAGCAGGAAATCGACTTTATCCCCTTTACTGCCTAAGGCTTGGCGTTGTTTGACGCCGAAACGGTGTTGTTCGTCGGCGACGACCAACCCGCAGTTCTTGAATTTGACATCGGTCTGGATGAGGCTGTGGGTTCCGATGATGATGTCGATCTCGCCTTTCGCCAAACGCGCTAAAATATCTTTCTTGATGTTCGTGCCAAGCGCCGAATAGAGCGCTTCGATGCGGATGGACTCAGGCAGATAGGTTTTCAGGGTCGCCAGGTGCTGCTGGGCGAGGATTTCCGTCGGGACAAGCAACGCAGCCTGATGGTGTGAAAGTACGCTGGCATACATCGCCATGGCGGCGACGACGGTCTTGCCGCTGCCGACATCGCCTTGCAGAAGACGATACATGCGTTTTGAGGATTGCAGGTCGTCGAGGATCTCGTCGATCACTTCCTGCTGCGCGTCCGTCAATCCGAACGGCAGATGTTTCGACCATTCCGCGAGGATGCGGCGATCGAACACTTTGCTTTTCCCGAAATTTTGCCCGATCTGTTCGTCGCGCATCAGTTCCAGTTTGACCGTGAAACGCAGGAATTCCTCATATTTAAGGGTTCTGGATGCGATCGCGACCTCGCTGAAATCAACCGGCCTGTGGATCATCCGCAACGCCAGTTTCATCGGCAGCAGTTTATAGGCATGGCGGTATTGGCTCGGGATATCGGCGATGCTCACCTTATCGATCGCATTGAAAAGCTTCTCGAGCACGGTTGAAATATCTTTTTGGCTGACTTCCTTACGCAGCGCATAGACCGGATGGATACCGGTCTGCGAACTCAACGATTGGGTGTTGTATTGGATCGCGGTGATCTTGTTG
>JBAVGP010000123.1:0-4180 GCA_049684955.1 Erysipelotrichaceae bacterium | reverse complement strand
TCCTTACGGTAACGCGCGATGAAAGGGATGGTATTCCCCTCCGCCAATAGTTCCAACGTGTTCTTGACCTGCGCAAATCCTACGTTGAGGGTCGCTGCGATCGGTGCAATCAGTTTTTCCATGTGTTTTCCTTCTCGTTGGTTTAAAAAAGCAAAGTCCGCGGACTCTGCTTGTCTGTCCTATGAAATCCTACCCTATTTCCAAACTTTAATCAAGTCAGGCTGTCTTGCGTCTTCTGCGCAGGAACATGAACAACAACAGACTCATGATCAATCCCGCTTCGACGACCGTCGCAAGGAAGAAGACCGGATCCGCCGTCGTGTTCTTGATGGTAGAGCGTGTCAGGAAGTATTCGGAGGCATGCGTCATATCCAATTCGACGAATCCCTTTAAAACAACGACTTCCTTGACCGAGATATTCAGTTTGCCTTTTACTTTGACATAGAGATACAGATTCAGTTTCATGCCGTCTTCGAACTGCGCTCCGACATAGATCTTGATCTTGGTCCCCGGTGCGATCACTCCGCTGTGGCTGAAATTGAGGATCAATCCATCCGCATAATTCGCCAGGCCGAGGATCGTTTCCGCGTCCGGTGAAGCGAAACTAAGATTCGTATTGATATTGGTGCGGGTATCCGTCGCGACCCCGGTGAATGTCCAGATATAGATGACACGTCCCAGATCGTCGCGCTTTTCAACGATAAGTACGATGCCCTTCTGGGCCGCCTTATCCAACACTTCTTTCGGGATGACCCCGCTGATGCCCGGAATCAGGATGATCGTTTTCGCGGTCGTCGTATCCATGGTCGTCAGGATATCGTCGATCGATACGATCGGCGCTTCGCTCTTGCGATAGATGAACAAGGCATAGATTCGTTTCTCGCCATTTTCTGCGGTCACGGTGACATTTATGACATTCTGACCGAAATCCAAGGTCGCGGTCGCGGGAAACTCGGCTTTCGCGGCGGTATTGCGTACGGTCGCATTGATTTTGACCGATGTGAGTGCCGTATCGACATTGAGGACATAGTTCGTTATTTCGGGTTTGAACGCAAGATCGATCCCCTCGATGGTCAATGTGGCCAAGGCGTTATCGTTGGAGAGTTCTTTCGAAAAGCCCAGTTCGTCTTTCCGTACGATATCGACCGTATAGTTCCGCACGGTTCCGTTTTCGGCTTTGACGCTTAAGGTGAAGACATTACTGTAAACCTTCAGATCGAACGTACCCGGACCTGTCAGGGTGGATTTCGCATCCGCCACCGTGGCTCCGATCGTAATCGACGTGACATTGTTTTCCACGACGACGCTGTAATTGCCCGTATCCTTGTTGAAGACGATCGTCCCGGCGCTCAATGTGATCGCAGAGAGGAAATTATTGGTGGAACGCGGATCCGTCCGCGTGATGTTGATCATATAGGTCTTGGTAGCCCCATTTTCCGCGCGTACGACGACCGGGAATTCATTGGGTCCATAGACCAGTGTCTTTGTTCCGGTTCCGCTTGCGGAAGCTTTGGGATCTGCAACCGATGCGGAAATCGAGATGCTAGCTTTATCGGTAGAACCAAGATTGTAGGAAGTTGTAGATGCGCTGAAACTTGGTACCGAAGTACCATCGACTTTCAGGGATGCGAGATTATTGTTGGAGGATTTCGGAACGGCGACAGTGATGGTACGGGAACTAGTTGTCCCATAAATCTCTGTTACTTTTGAGCCAACTAAATAAGTTCCTGTTGCTCCTCCAAATGATATTTTTACGCTTTGACCAGCTGTAAAAGTTGACAATGCTTGGAAGGTTAACGTAACCATTGTAAAACTGCCACTCCGACCAGAAGCTGAATCTGTTGAAATAAAACCAGATGACATATTCGATGATGCAGTAGAACAATCAGAAATCCATGAGCATTTTGCGCTAAGTAATTTCACTTTATTTGCAACTGAATAACTTATACTCCCTTCTAAACTTAGTAGTTTTACAGATGAGTTTACTCCAATATTCACACTAAATGTCGAACCTTTGTTAATTGATGATGCCCCTGTCATAGAGGTAGTAAAACCAGCCGCATTCACTTTTGGAGCGAACATGACCATATTGATTAATAAAAGCAGGATTACAAGGATCTTTTTCATGTTACTCCAGTCCGGCGAGTTTGCGTCGCATCATAACGATATCGGTTGTTGATATCTTTCCATCTTTGTTGTAGTCTCCGGAAAGTTTGCCTAAATCAGTAAGCGTTCCAAGACCGGCCAAATATCTGCGAAGCATGACGATATCCGTCGTCGAGAGTTTGCCGTCGTTGTTCACATCACCATACATCGTCAATTTCACACTGACTGCAACAGAAGCAGTGATATTTGGAACGGTCAGCGTGTTGGTCAGATTGCTTGGCACGGCGGTGCCGTTCACGGTCCATTGTGTGACGACGTAGCCCACAGACGGTACGACGGTGAAGATAATCGTGCTGTCAGGAGTCAAAAGGTCACCGGTTTTCAATGCCGTTGTATCGACCAGGGCGCTGAGTGTCCCCTGCCCTGACGCGATCGCGAAGTCAACGGAGTATTTGGCGTTGATATTGGTGATTGTGACAACTTTGGTGGTGACATTGCCGGCCGCGTCGGTCGCGATGAAACTGAAACCGCCGTTCATCTGGAATGTATGCGAAGCGGAGTTGAGCGTGCCTTCATCGGTCGTTGCGGTAACGGTGATCGCCGCGTCCTGTAAGGCGGTGGGATAATCCCCGATCGTGATGACCGGAGGAGTCTTGTCGATGTTGTCGATGGTGACGATGCGATCCACGCTGCCGCCTTTGCCGTCACTCGCCGTAAAGGTGAATGAACCATTGGCTGTGAAGGTATGACTGGCCGCATTGAGCGTCCAACCGGCTGCGATGCTGGCTGTCACGGTGATATCCTTGTTGGTGGGGGTCGTACTATACGTCGACAGAATGATCGCATAGGCGACATTCATCTTGATCGTACCGTCGGTCAAACGCTGGAACTTATAGAATTTGCCGTTGATGATCGTATCTGTCGGCAATGTACCGGCATAATTGAACGGGAGATCGGTCGTTATGCCATAACGGTCTTCCGTCATGGTCAATCCGAACGTATACGTACCGGGAAGCATTGCGGAGACATCGATCGACGGACTGTTGTAGGTCGCACCGTCGTAGCTAAGCAAGTTCTGACCGAAATCAGTGGTCAGTTGTTCATTGATCGCACCGGATGTGAGGACAATCGAAGTCGAGCCGGCGTCGCTGGTGAGTTTCAAGGTATAATCGGCGACAGTCGTGTTGGATACATTGTATCCGTTCACGAAACCATAGCCTGCGATGGAAAGTCTATTCGTACTCCAGGCCAAAGTCTGGACGAGGTTGGTCGTATGTCCGTCAACCAGGCGCGGAACTTGGTAATTGTAATTGGTGGTGATCAGGTAACCTTTGCTGATGGCAATATCATAAGGAACTACAACACCATGAACGGCGGTATATGTAATTGGAACTCCATTAACATCCAACGGCATCGTCGTCGGAGTACGCGCCCAGAGTTTGCCTGCAATACGGTTACTTGATTGCAAAATGAGGCTCTCGTCTTTCAGCGAACTGGGTAGTGTATAGAGATTGGTTGTCTCGTTCCCTTCGGTCTTTTCAACATTCACAGATTGATTATCATTAAGAATTGCATAATTGACTGCATTGAAATCCTTGAGACCAAGCCAAAGATCCATATTATATGCAAGACCGGCGATTTTCTCACCCCAATAAAGATCAGAAGCATATTGCATATTTAGTCCGCTGTTTTTCGATCCAAAAACACTACCAGCGAAAACCCAAGCTTCTGGACTTAAATAACTTCGCAGATGGATTCCCATCATTTCGTCGACACTTTGCTTGACAGACGTGAATACAGCTGCACCGTCGCCTGGATTACTGTCGACTGCACCCCAACCAAAAAGATTGTATGTCGCCTTAGCAATGGCACTCGTTCCGCCACCCGATTCATGAAAAGCTAATGCATAAATTAATAAAGCATTCATTCCATAAGTATTCTGTGAAGATATAAAATTAGAACCTTCGTGATATAACATGCTGCAGGGTCTGATACATATTACTTCTTTTGTAATTGGGTCGATTTTTGGTCCTGCTGTATATCCTCGTGCAATTTCTAGATAGGAATCTATTTC
>JBAVGP010000122.1:0-5729 GCA_049684955.1 Erysipelotrichaceae bacterium | reverse complement strand
ATACAATGTAGATAGTACTGATATAATTATATCAGATGCATACAGAAATACAAGCATCATAAGAAAGAGGAAATAAATATGAAAAACATTACGATATTTGGAAAAGGAAACATGGGGAAAGTGATTGCCGTACGCTTTGAAAAGGCAGGTAATACGGTGACTTTATTGGGATCCAAAGACGAAGTCTCCGCCATCGGGGATATCGTCGTCTTGGCGGTTCCTTACGCAGCGGTCGCGTCAATCCTGGAAGCCAACAAGGATAAACTGAATGGCAAGATCATCGTCGATATCACGAATCCGGTGAATTTCGCCACCATGGATGATCTGCTTGTCGGAGCTGATAGTTCAGTCAGTGAAGCCATCGCGCATGCGCTGCCTAAGGCAAGCGTCATTAAGGCATTCAATACGAACTTTGCGTCGACACTCGCTGGGGATGCGCCGACTAACGTCTTGCTTGCATCCAACGATGAAGATGCAAAAGCAACGCTTACGTCAGCACTTGAAGGAAGCGGATTGGTACTTGTCGATGCCGGCTCACTGAAACGTGCACGTGAATTGGAAGCCTTGGGCTTTCTTCAGATCACTTTGGCCATCCGCGGGAAAATCGGCTGGACCGGTGGCTTCGCACTCGAAAAGTAAAATGTAAAACTGGATCGTCCATGGTAAAAGGGAATGCACGGCTTAGTGGAAATCCCACCCATCGGTCAGCCGCATTATGAAGCCCTCAAGGGCTTTTTTTCTTATTTGACGTAATCCCGTGAATGTGAATTCTGATATAATGGGGATAATAATCAACGGAGGGGTTCGCATGAAAATCAATCAAGTAGAAGAGGATATGCTGCATAGAGGAATCATGGATGACCGAAGACTCTATGTTTATGCCAGCAACAAATCGACGTATGTTTATCCCGGAGGCGTTAAGCCGACACTTGTCATCCTGACTCTCAAAGGGAATACATTCAACGTCTGCGAGGCGAAACTGAACAACGATGCGAAGAACATCATCTTCCGCTGCCCGCTATCCAAAATGGAGAATTTCAAGTTCAAACCCGGCGCATTCTTCACCGTCCTAAGTTTCACTGTCGGAAAAGACGAATTCAAATTCACCAACTTTGAAAAAGGGAAGAAATTCGTCCCGGCATTCAAAGAGGCAGGTATCCTAAAGTAAATCCAATCCAAAAGCCCTTACGGGCTTTTTTCATTCGATTGGCGAATAATGGAAAATACCATATAGAATATCTCATCATATGCCTAAAGAATTCACTTCATCTATTTGACAAGGGTTACCGTCCATTTACGATTTAGAAATTCATTTGCCAACTGATCATAGGTTCCTTCCAGTATCCAGGAAAGATCCCTAGTTTCGACAACGACGAATCCATCCTTTAGGTCGTAAATCCCATAATTCATGCCGGTAGCAGCTTTACTGTAAATACTGTATCCGAATAGAAATTGAACTTGACTATCCTTGTCAAACGTAAAACTGAATCCTCTGGAAGAATCTTCAAGTTTGATATAGTCAGGTAGTTTGCCTTTTACTGTGATCCTCAGCGGAATCTTGGTAGGAGTGATGATCGTCGTGTCCGTAGCGCTATCGTAATGAAAGATTTCATTATCGCAACACAAGATACCTGGAAATGAATATTTCGGGATAACATATAAATTAAGCATGTCGATCGAAGCTTTGATATCGATGATGCTTTTGTTCGCTTCATTAATCGAGGTTACCCGAACTTTATCTGTGAAACTCAATGAAGTCACATCGCTTCTCAGTGTTCGAACCTCTTTTTCAACATCGGCTAGCTTGTTTCCCATCTGATAGATGAGTGTACTCATGCCTATCAGCAATAAAGTAAGAATCACGATCATGATCGGCTGGATATTCTTCCGCAATAGACTCAAAGCCGGCTTTTTCCGGTGACGCTCTTCAACATTATTCTTCTCTTGATCTTCCATATTTTCCCCTGTTTCCCCGCTCCCAGCGGCTATGATGATGATAGATATCGATAATAGACAAACTATGCGTCTCCTAAGTTTGTTAAATCAAGATATGGCTTAATAATTGCTTTTCCCGAGTCTGATACAAACAGAATACAGTATTCCTGGTGGAAATAAAAGATGGATTTTGATAGTTGCTCAAAAGAAAAAACCCGCTAGGGTTCTATCCGTTAAGATTGATTATGAAGGGATTGACAGTTACAAAAATAATGCACCGATGGCGGCCGCGATCAGTGTCAACAAGATCGGGTTGATCCTGAAACGGATATTCGCGAAGGCTGCGGTTACGAATATGACAAACGACAGAGCAGAAACCGTCGCCAAGGGATTGTTGAAGAAATTGGACAAGTCGGCACCCGGCAAGACGATGACGCCCAGCATAATCGTGATTGAAGCGGCAGCGATCAAGCCGACGGCGGCCGGTTTGATACCCGAGAGAAAACCGTTCATGATTTTGCTTTCTTCAAATCTTTTCATGAAACGCATGACCAGCGAAACATAAATGAAAGAAGGCACGGAAACACCGATGGTCGCTGACAAAGCCCCCCAGAAACCGGAATGCAGATAACCGACATAGGTCGCCGCGTTGATCGCGATCGGACCCGGTACGATCATATCCAAAGCGTTAAGGTCGGCCATCTGTTGGAGCGTGACCGCGAAGTGTCTGGACTCGGTGATGATCATCGACATCATCGCGTAACCTCCGCCAAATCCCGCTGCGCCGATCTTGAGGAAGACATAAAACAACCGCCATAATTGATAGATCATTTCATCGCCCCCTTGACCGTTTTCGGTTTGAAGCGCTGATACGCATATCCGGCACAACCGGCCGCGATGATCACGACAGGTGAACTGATGTCTGCGAACAACACCAGCGAGAACGCCGCAAGCATGAGCAGTACTGAGAAGGATGTACGCAGGTTATGTCTGCCTAACGTCCAAGCTGCCGCAAGGATAAATGCGGCGGACGCTGCCCGTATACCACGGAAAGCGCCTGCGACCGGTCCTGTCTGGGGAACCGACTCAAGCAGGACCGTCGCGACGATCATCAATGCGAAAGCGGAAACCGTGGCACCGAAACCTGCCACCACCATACCTATCCTGCCGCCTACGCGCCTTCCGACAAACGATGCGCAATTCAGGGCGATGACACCCGGTAAGGTCTGCGCAAGCGTGGCATATTCCAGAAATTCGTCATTCGGCATCATCTGATATTTATCGACGACATCACGCTGAATGATCGGAAGCATGGCAAGGCCTCCGGCGAATGTGAAGGTCCCGGCTTTGAAAAAGATGATGAACAGGGCCCATAAAGTCTTAAAATCATGTTTCTTCATTGAATTCTCCTCGCATACTCTACATACGCTGAAATAAGACGCTGTAAAAACAAGATAATTGTAGCATAAGAAGGCTGGAAGAATAGGGTTGCAATGGAAAAGAAGATACCAGTTTGATATCTCCTATATAAGAAAAAGTTATTCATTCGATTTTCTGTTGGAAATACCGCTCATCAGCCGCTTTTACCTGGAATATCTTAAATCATTCCCAATAGGATGAACCCGATCGTATTGATCGCAAAGTTCGCAAAAGCATGGACCAGCCAAGAGGGATAAAGCGTTCCGCTCTTTTCGTCCAGTAAATTGAGGAAGAAACCAGCGCCGACCAAAGCCAATAACAGTAAAACATAGAGTGAGAAATCGAACAGTCCCGCCATCAGTGTGACATGATATAGCGCGAAGGCGATCGAACTGAAGATGATCGCGAATCTCCGGGTCGTATGTTTCTTCAGGGTCAGAAACGCAAAACCGCGAAAGAAGAACTCCTCGATGAAGGAATTGATGAAGGATATGTAGATGGAGATGAAAAGGAAATTCCCGCGGTTCACACCGACGGTATTGTTTAGGACGCGGGTTACGTTCGAGAAGTCGAAAAACGGGCCGATCGCGAAGTATGCCAACAAGATCAGTCCGTAAATCACGATACCCAAGAAGAGCGATAGTTTGATCGACTCCTTCTTAAATCTCAGGATTTCCCATTTCATCGGTTTTGAGGTGAAATAGGCATAAAGGAAAGGAATTGAAAGGAACGTCCCGATTTTCAGAATCGCTTTGGGCGCATAATGCATTTTCGTGAAATCGACCAGCGCCATCAGGACACATCCCAGAACCACCAACAGAAGGATCCATCGCTTCTTGCCCATACCATCACCCCTCCTTTCAAATATCAGGTTTCTAATTGCTGATTATGATAAAAATCCGTTGAAGATAATCTAGTGCTTTCTCCTATTATTCATCATACAGCGGATAATTTCAATGACAATAATAAGCACCATAATAATAATCATTTGAAATACGATAATTATGATAAAATATTAACATAGGATATCTGACTTTGAAATTTAGAGATAGGGGGAATTCGGAATGATCAATGAGGTGGCACGGTCAAAAAATGAACCTATTGCGAAAGGGTATAATTTTTATATGCTTTTCTGGGTTTTCGTGATTTTCAGCATACTGGGATTCTGTTTCGAATCAATGGCGAATCTGATCGAATACGGGGCGTTCCATAACCGCCAAGGAATCCTTTACCTTCCGTTCAGCCAAGTCTATGGATTAGGCGCGGTCATCATCATCGAAGCCACGCGCTGGATCAAGAAGAAGAATGTTCTTTTCCTGTATGTATTCTGCTGTATCTTCGGAGGAGTATTCGAATATGTGGTTAGTTACATTGAGGAGGTGTTCCTTCACAGCAATACCTGGGATTACTCGAATATGCCGTTCAACCTCGGAGGACGGACGAATCTGCTGTTTTCCCTGGCTTGGGGATTTGTCGGTGTGGCGATCGTGAAATTTCTTTATCCGCAGACCGTCAAAATCATCAATCTGATTCGGGGAAAGAGCGGCGTCATTTTCACGTGGATCGTACTGGTCGTCTTGGCAGGGGATATATTACTGTCATCCGCCATGGTTTACCGGGCTTATGAAAGGATCAACAATATTCCGGCTTCAAATCCGGTCCAAGTGTTCCTGGATAAATATTATCCAGATTCGATGGTAAAGAAGACTTATCCCAGCTTGCGATTTAAATGAGGTTTTGGACAACCTCGGGTAAAATCACCGGATTATCTATCACCGCGGACACACCGCGGTTTTCTTTTGGAATGACAGATCTATGTGACATCAAGATGCTAACTGGCACGTAAAAAGCGAAGCATTTCAGGGTATTCGACAAAAAGTTGGATTTAGTCGAACTTATTTCGCTCCAAATATTGCGTTTTATGGTTATTGAGAGGGAATATCGATCTGAAAAAGCATACATGGAATGTAAGTATTTTCATATGAGAAAAATATAATAAAGTGACATTATCACATTGACATGCTTGTGAAAATATTATACAATTCGCATAGCAAGGAGGAATTGTGAATGAAAAGACTACTTACTTTAGTTATGAGTTTGGCCTTACTCTTTAGTTTAGCAGCATGCGCCCCGAAAAAAGTCACCGTATATCAAGGCTTCGGCGTTGTCAACACCGGCCGTAAAGGTCCAGGCGTCGACGACAAGGGTGTCCAAGTATGGAGTTTCAACGAAGTTTATGCTGATGCATTGTTTGACAAAGACGGTAAAATCCTTTCTGTCTACGTCGACATCCTCGAAGTAGCGACACCGAATTACGACGGAGCCGGAATGCCTCATTTCAGCGGTTTCCCCGGACAAGGCGGCTACAACCTCGA
>JBAVGP010000121.1:0-2586 GCA_049684955.1 Erysipelotrichaceae bacterium | reverse complement strand
TTATTGTATAGTTTATAGATGGTGTCGATCGCATCGGTGACCGTCGCGTTCAGCAGATTGATGTTCAGCGGATTCTCATCCAGCAGTTTTTCGATACTGTGGACGAACTGATACGATTTCGTCATATCTTCCTCATACGCATCGGAAATACTGGGCAGACGATGCTTGCGGATCTTGACTTGGATCTCGTTCATGATGATATGCAGTTTCAACAATTGTTTCTTGGCGCGTTCTTCATCGCTGCGGGCGCCGTTGACACGGTTCATCGCATTCTGCAGCTCACTGCCGAGATTATTGATATCCTGCAACGTCTCTTTCACGCTGATCAATAAGGTGCTGGACGGGATCGTATGTTCCTCGCCGAGTTTGCGCAGGCGGATGACATTCTCTTCGATCGCAAGCAGCTTCCCTTCACTGACTTTCAGGACATCCTTCAGATCATCCCACCCGAACCGGACCTGAACTTTCTGGAAGGTGAGTTTCAAATTCTGATAGAGTTCGGTGCATTCCTTGACATTGCGGACGCTGTTGCGGATCGCGTCGAAAAGTTCGTCATGCGCGCGGTCTTCCCTGTCCAATTGGGCGGAAAGTTGTTCCAACCGTTTCTTATTGTCCGCCAGATGCACTTCGACCTGATCGATCACGCACCGGCGCAGATTCGCGATGTCTTCTTTCAAGGTATCCGAAACGAACTCCAAGTTCTTGGGTATTTCGAGATGTTGGAGGAAGACCCCTTTTTGCTTCAGCTGGCTGTAAAGCTGGGAAATCTCATCCATCTGTTTCGGTATCACGCCTTTCGCCAGCGTTAACAACTCCGGGAGTCTTTGTACCAGATTTTCGGTCTCTTGCAGCTGGACTGCAATTTCTTCCATTTTTTCCTTGGCTTTGCCGAATTCGGATGCGTACATCCATTCTTCGAACATCGAGAATCCTTTTTCGATCTCGGCCATGCGCTGATCCAGCGCTTCGATGCAAAGCGTCAACTGCGCGCTCTTATCGCTGTATTTGCTCTTGAGGGAACGGAATGCGTCCTTCAGGTCGGTGACTTGCGAACGCTGTTGGGTTTCTTCCTCCAGCACATCGTCAAGGCGTTTTTCCAGCGACGTGATCGAGGACGCCGTGCGTTCGATCATTCCTTCGATGTCGCCGAGATTCAGTTTCGCCGACTTCAGTTTCCCCATCAGGATTTCGTCTTCCGTCTCCGCGAGGAGACTGGCGATTTCCTTCAGTTCGTTCTGTATCGTTTCGAAATTGGACTTCGCCTCGTCGACCATGTCCGCGACATCGCTGTTCACGCGAGCCAATGCGACCGCTTTGTTCAGTTTGAAAGGCAGCGGTACGCTGCGGGCGTTATTATACCGGATCTCGTGATCTTTCAGTTTTCGCTTCAGGTTTCCTTTGCGGACCCTGCGCGCGACCAAGAGAATGACCGCCAGGGCGAAGAGCCCGGCGAATGTGTAGATGACCTCTTTACGGGCCAGGAAGTCCAGAATCGTTTGTAAGTTCATACTTGACCACCTCATCGTTGTTATTGTATCATAAATCGGTGTTTGTGACCTTTTTTTCAGCCCATCGCTTCCGAAATTGACAAATAAACGATTCTCTGATAAACTTGTTGAGCGTCAAAATAGCGCAGCACGTGAGGTCTTGCAACGTGCGTCATCCACGGCATGCCGGCGTAGAGTAACTTAGCTGCAATAAGCGAAATACATAGGATGACACAAGGCACGATGACTTACGCCTGTAGTTTTGAGCCAGAAACACACGGAGGAATAATCTTATGGCACGTATTAACGGACCTGTTTGGAAGGTCGCAAGACGTCTTGAATTCTCAGTATTGGAAACCGGTGAAGAACTTAAGCGCCGTCAATCCGCTCCTGGTCAACATGGAGCGAACCGTCGTTCGAAGTTATCCAACTATGGACTCCAATTACGTGAAAAACAGCGTATCAGATTCATGTATGGCGTCAACGAACGTCAATTCTTCAACACTTTCACCAAAGCATCCAAATTGAAAGGCGTCACCGGTCACAACTTCCTGTTCTTACTGGAATCCAGACTGGATAATGTCGTCTATCGTATGGGCTTAGGCAGAACCCGCCGCGCCGCCCGCCAGTTGGTCAATCATGGCCACATCCTGGTCAACGGACGCAAAGTCGACATCCCTTCCTACATCTGCACCCCGGGATCCGTCATCGAAGTCAAGGAACAGTCACGCAACATGCCGGCGATCGCCGATGCCTTGCTGGCGACCCTGAATCTGCCGGCCTTCGTCAGTTTCGACAAAGAAGCGAAAAAAGGCACTTACCTGCGCTTACCGGAACGCAACGAAATCAACGCCGAACTCAACGAAGCGTTGGTCGTCGAATTCTACAACCGTTAAGAAGAAGTCAAATCCAAAAGAAAACACACGATCAGTCAGTCGTGTGTTTTTTGTAGCAATTCGAGTTCTTCAGGCGTCATCGGCCGGCATTGTCCCGGTAGAAGCAAGGGATCAAGTTCCAGCATGCCCATGCGGATGCGCTTCAGGTACTTCACTTCGTTGTCGCAGGCAGCCATCATCCGTTTTACCTGATGATATTTGCC
>JBAVGP010000120.1:0-2050 GCA_049684955.1 Erysipelotrichaceae bacterium | reverse complement strand
GCAAGAAGGTCGTGCCGGGCGATACGCTGCGCATGGAAGTCAAGATGACATCGCTGCGTTCGCGTTTCGGCGTCAGCGAGGCGAAAGCCTATGTCGGTGAAGATCTGGTCTGCGAAGCGACATTGAGTTTCATTCTCTAAAGGAATAGTACAGGAAACCGACAGGTTTCCTTTTTCTACGTTAGATAGATGAATGTCGATATGATGGATGAAAGATTACGGAAGTCATGGTATAATCGAAGCAACAAGCCGAATGAAAATGAATCGGCTGAAAAGTTGAAAAGGAGGGAATACGATGGAGCTCGATGAATTGATTGAAACGATACGGAAGATGGATGAGGACGATACGCAGGTATTAAGTGAGACAGATGCGAAGCTGGCGTTGCGGATCATGAACCTGAATGTGGAAGATGCGCCAAGTGCGCTGCTTTTCTTCGCGGCAAGCAACTTCCTGAACGCGTATGTGAAGAAACCCTATGCCGATCCGCATTTCCATAAGCGTTACCTATTCAAGAACGATGTGACCCGGGTCATCGAATCGCTGACGACCCGGTCGATCGACGACGTAGCCGTCCATCTGGCGCAGGATGTGGATTATGTGCGTGTCAAAGGCTTGCAGTTCAGCTTCCATAATCTCGAAAAAACGCCCATTCTAAGCGCGTATAGGCAAAGTGAACACAATGTGCTGCAGGAATGGACGGGGCTGCGCTTGCAGCCGGCGGCGAAACCGATCCTCGATTATGCCCTGCAGGAGGCACCGGAGGAACTGAAGAAGCGTTTCGAACCGGTCGATCCGGTATTGATCTTCAAAGCCTTGGGCGATCCGATCCGCTTTTCCATCTATCAGTCGCTGTTGGGGATCGAATGCTGCGCGTGCGATATGCTTGAGAAATATTCGATCACCCAGCCGACCTTGAGCCACCATATGGGCAAACTCGTGCAGAGCGGATTGATCATCGCCCGCAAAGACGGGATTTGGACGCGTTATTCGGTCAACCCGATCGTGCAGGACCAGATCGGTGAATGGTTTGA
Organism: Erysipelotrichaceae bacterium; assembly: GCA_049684955.1. Lineage (GTDB taxonomy): Bacteria > Bacillota_I > Bacilli_A > Erysipelotrichales > Erysipelotrichaceae > GWE2-51-13. The sequence goes on along the minus strand of JBAVGP010000120.1, from coordinate 1,019 downwards.
ACCAGTCAAAGAGAATCGTCGATGTGCGCCGAAACCTATTGACATCCAACCCCTGAACCTTTAACATATAGATATGCATCAATGTGTTGGAGGAAAATATGGAACTATTCACTTGGATCAACGACTATCTGCTTAAGATGAATTGGCTGAAAAGCGGGATCGAAGAGATTGTTTCGATGACCGGATTGGACCCGGCAGGGAATGTCGGCGCCAGTCTGACCTTCTTCGTCTATGATACGATCAAGATCTTCATCCTGCTTTCAGTATTGATCTTCATGGTATCGTACATCCAAAGTTACTTTCCGCCCGAACGCACCCGCCGTATCCTAGGTCGTTTCAAAGGGATCGGGGCCAATATGCTGGCTGCCTTGTTGGGAACGATCACACCGTTCTGCAGCTGTTCGTCGATTCCCTTGTTCATCGGTTTCACCAGCGCAGGTTTGTCGATCGGGATGACCTTCTCGTTTCTGATTTCCTCACCCTTGGTCGACTTGGCTTCGGTCCTGTTGCTTGTAAGTATCTTCAACGGGAAGATCGCCCTGACGTATGTCCTGGTCGGTTTATTGTTGGCGGTGATCGGCGGGACGATCCTGTCGAAACTGAAGATGGAAGACCAGATCGAGGAGTTCGTCTTCCAGACACCGCTATCGATGCTGAAGGAAGAGAAACTGACCACGAAAGAACGAATTTCATTCTCGAGCATGCAGGTCAAAGAAATCTTCATGAAAGTCTGGCCGTATGTGTTGATCGGTGTCGGGATCGGCGCCCTCATCCATAACTGGATCCCCGAATCATGGATTCTCGCCTTGTTAGGTCAGGATAAATGGTATTCGGTCCCGTTGGCTACCTTGATCGGTATCCCGATGTATGCGGATATCTTCGGTACTTTGCCGATCGCCGAAGCGCTGGTCGCCAAAGGGGTCGGGATCGGAACCGTGCTTTCCTTCATGATGGCGGTCACGGCACTGTCGGTACCAAGCATCGTAATGCTGAAGAATGTCATCAAACCAAAGCTGCTC
>JBAVGP010000119.1:0-10430 GCA_049684955.1 Erysipelotrichaceae bacterium | reverse complement strand
CCTCGATCCTGTATGTTCTGCTGGACGCTTTTTTGATTCCGAAGTCGCTTGCCGTCGTGGATCCGACCGATAATCCGGTCTGTGAAGTGACACCCGGCGGAGCTCAGGTCGACAAGATCGTCGATGTGACGAATACGAACTATAAAGAGTCTCAAACCGTCGTCTATAAGAGCATCAAGATCGATAAGATCACGGAAAACGGCTATGTCTATTATGTCGCCGACATCCAGCTCAGCAGTGCTTCGTATCTGCGCACCGCGTTCGCCAAGAACACCTTCGGACGCAACATCAACCAATATACCTCCACGATCGCCCGCAATAACAAGGCGATCCTGGCGATCAACGGGGATTTCTACGGATTCCGCGATAAAGGATTGATCATCCGCAACGGCGTGCTGTATCGCGACAATCCGCGCAGCGCGATCGACAACCGGACGCTGATCATCGACAAGAACGGTGATTTCAAATTCGTGACCGAAGGCGAAGTCAGCGGTGAAAGTCTCATCAAGGAAGGCGTCACCCAGAGTTTCTCGTTCGGTCCGGTTCTGATGGAAGACGGAAAACTGGTGGATACCTCGAAACAGTATTGGGTCGCCGCAAGAGCGAACCCGCGCGTCGGCATCGGACAGATCGGACCGCTACACTATTTGTTCGTAGTCGTGGATGGACGTACCGGAACCAGCGAAGGCATGACCTTGCCGGAATTGGCGCAGGTATTCCTCAAACACGGCGCGAAGATCGCCTACAATCTGGACGGCGGCGGTTCTTCGACGATGTATTACAACGGGAAAGTCATCAACCAGCCGACCACCAGCGGAACCATCGGTGAACGCGCGGTCAGCGATATCATCTATATCATGGGGAAATGAACATGAAAAAACTCGGCAAACATTTCATCGTCTATCTCGGACTCAGCATCTTCACCTGGCTCTTCAACTTCATCTACCAACTGTTCGCACACGGTGTCAAATCCTCGTATCATGCGAATTTGTGGCTGGTGATGTTGGCGGGGGCGCTGTTCTACCTTCTGCTCAATCAGATCCCCGATATCCGCCGTCGCCGTTTCTACCGGATCTTCGTCAACACTTTGAACACTTCGGTCGCTTTCCTGATCGTCGGGATGATCCTGAAAGGCATCATCAATATCGCGGGATCGGCTTCCGACTATGTCATCTGGTATTTCTATATCGCGATCTTCGGGTTCGGCTTGTCGGTCGTATTGTTTATCTTGATGTTGCTGCTTCCGTATCGTAAAATCGGTAAAGTAAAAAAAGAACTCGTCGCTTGACGAGTTTTCTTTTAGATCAGACGGACTTTGACGACGCCGTCGATGGCTTCCAGGGCTTGCAGGATATCCGGACCGGCTTCTCCGTCGATATCGAGGATCGTATAGGCCCAGGCTTTCTTCGACATGTTCTGCATCGTAGCGATGTTGATGTTCTTGCTGCCCATGACCGACGTGATTTGGCTGACCATGTTGGGGATGTTACGATGATTCAGGGTAATGCGCGCATCGCTGCGGCAGACGCCCATATCGCAGTCCGGATAGTTGACGGCGTTTTTGATGTTGCCGTTTTCCAGATAGTCCATCATTTGACGGACAGCCATGATCGCGCAGTTGATTTCGGATTCCGGCGTCGAGGCCCCCAGATGCGGGATGTTGACGCAGTTCTTCATGACCATCGTCGCTTTGTTGGGGAAGTCGGTGATGTATTTCGCGATTTTGCCGGATTCGAGGGCCTGCGCCATCGCTTTGTCTTCGACCAGTTCACCGCGGGCAAAGTTGAGGATGCGCATGCCGTCTTTCATCTTGCGTATGCTTTCTTCGTTGATCAGATTGCGCGTCGCATCCACCAAAGGCACATGCAGCGTGAGATAATCGCACTTTTCATAGAGTTCGTCATAGGAAGTGGCACGTTTGACGCTGCGAGAAAGGCCCCAGGCAGATGAAACAGAGATATAGGGGTCATAACCCAAAACGTTCATCCCCAAAGCGTTGGCGGCATTGGAAACGATGACACCGACGGCTCCCAGTCCGATGACGCCCAAGGTTTTCCCTTTGACTTCCGGTCCGGTGAAGTTCGATTTGCCTGCTTCGACTTTCTTCGGGATCTCATCCCCCAGGTCGGTGATGGATTTCGTCCATTCGACCGATCCGATGATATCCCGCGATGCCAGCATCAATCCTGCGACGACAAGTTCCTTGACGCCGTTGGCGTTGGCACCCGGTGTATTGAAAACGACGATCCCTTTTTCCGCACATTCGTCCAAGGGGATGTTATTGACGCCGACGCCCGCGCGGGCGATCGCTTTGACTTTCTTGTCGATCGGATAGGTATGCATCGCGGTGCTGCGTACGAGGATGCCGTCGACCGCATCTTCATCGACGATCGTAAATTTCTGCGTGAAGAGGTTCAACCCCTCATCCGCAATCTCATTCAGTGTTTTGATTTTGAACATTTTGTGACCTAGCGCGCTTTCCATTGGGCTTCAAACAGGCGCATCGCTTCGACCAAGGCTTCTACGCCTTCGATCGGCATCGCATTATAGATGCTCGCGCGCATCCCGCCGACGGTACGATATCCTTTGAGATTCACCAAGCCGCGGGCTTGCGCGAAGGTGATGAACGCTTTGTCGGCTTCGGGGGTCGGTGCGACGAAGGTGATGTTCATCAGGGATCTGTCTTTTACGGCGACGGTCCCTTTGAAGAAATCGCCGTTGTCCAGATAATCGTAGATGCGTTTCGCTTTGGCCTGGTTGATCGTGTGCATCGCTTCGACGCCGCCCAGATCCTTCAGCCATTCGAACATCAATCCGGCGATGTAGATCGCATAGGTCGGCGGGGTGTTATAGAGCGAATCCCCGTCGGAGATGATCTGATAGTTCAGCATCGCCGGGGTCTTCGGATCGGCGAACCCCAACAGGTCCTCGCGGATGATAGCGACAGTCAGACCGGCCATCCCGATGTTCTTCTGGGCGCCGGCGAAAATCAAGCCGAATTTGGAAACGTCGACCGGCCGTGACAAAATGTCGGAGCTCATATCGCTGACCAGGACATGGTCTTTCACATCCGGGAATTCCGTGAAGCGGGTCCCGAAGATCGTGTTATTGCTGACGAAATAGACATAATCCGCATCCGGGCGGATATCTTCGAAGGTATAAGCCGGGATATGCGTATAGTTGTCAGCTTCCGAACTGGCGACGATATGGATATCGCCGAATTTCTTCGCTTCTTTCAGCGCTTTCTTCGACCATTCCCCGCTGTCGATATAGTCCGCTTTCTTCGAGTTGCGTAATAGATTCAGCGGGACCATCGCGAACTGCAGACTGCCGCCGCCTTGAAGAAACAACACCTTATAATTCGACGGTATATGCAACAAATCGATCAAGTCTTGTTTGGCTTTGGCTTGGATGGCTTCATATGCCGGCGATCGGTGGCTCATCTCCATGACGGACATTCCCGTGCCATGGTAATTCATCATTTCGTCGGCTGCTTTACGTAAAACGGCTTCAGGTAAAGTCGAAGGTCCTGCACTGAAATTGTAGACTCGTTCCATCGTTGTGTCCTCCCGCATACTGCGATTACATTATTCGTTCTACATAAACTATGAGTAAACTATAACCACCCGACGTTCGTTCGTCAATCGATTTTTTTATCGTGTTTTTTCGATAGTTTATGCAAGAAATATGCAGCATGCGAATTGTTTCACGATGTCTTTTCTTGTTCACACGCGTTTTTCCGGGTTATCCGATATGTTTCCGCGGTTTCGGACATGGTATAATAAACCATAGAATTGCGAGGAATCCGCATGAAGCAACCTTCCGTTTTAAAGAAAATCCCGTTGATCGACAAGATCGGTTATGGCGCCGGCAATCTCGGTGTCGGTGTCGCCATGCAAGTCATCGGCGCCTATCTTGTTTTCTTCTCCACGGTCATCCTCGGCATCCCCGGCAGTCTGGCCGGTTTGGCGGTCGGCATCAGCGTTTTCTGGGACGCGGTCACGGATCCGGTCATGGGTTATATCTCGGATATCACCCGTTCCAAGCGCTTCGGACGCCGTCATCTCTATCTGATCATCGGTTCGATCGGAATCGCCGCCACACTGTATCTGATCTGGGGCATCCGTTCGAGCATGAATACGAATTTGAAATTCCTGCTGATCTTCATCTATATCATTCTGTTCAAGACGTTCACGACGATCTATATCACGCCGTATACCGCCTTGGGTTCCGAATTGTCCACCGATTATAATGAACGGACTTTGATCCAGGGCATCAAGACGATCTTCTTTCTGCTCGGTTTGGCTTTGGTTTCGGTCGCCGGCATGTATTTCTTCTTCCAGCCGACGGCGCAGTATCCGATCGGCCAGATGAATCCGCAGAACTACAAGAACATCGGGATCGCGTCGGCTTCGCTGGTCCTGATCTTCACGACCTGGAGCTATATCGCGACCCGCAAATATATCCCGATCCTGAATAAAAAGAAGATCGAGGATGTGCAAGGCAACAAGGTCGCGTATCTCTTTGTCTCGATGAAAACGACCTTCAGTAACGTGATGTTCCGCTCAGTCGCACTCTGCTATATGTTCAATAATATCTCCACTGCCCTTTTAAGCAGCCTAGGTCTGCATGTCTTCACCTTCACCTTCGGCTTCACCAGCCAGAACATCGCGATCCTCTTGGGTTTCCAATTCGCAATCAGTATCCTTTCCCAGCCTTTATGGGCTTACATCTCAAAGAAGATCGACAAGAAACCCGCCATGTTGCTTGGGCTAGTGCTCGGGATTATCGGTGCCTTATGTTTCGCCGTCCTGATCCCGTTCAGAGCGAGCATCACCAACCAGATCATCTACTTCATGCCCTTTTCGCTTTTAGCCGGATTGGCGACCGGCGCTTTGTTCACCCTGCCCTTATCCATGGTTTCGGATACGATCGACCTGGATGAGATGAAATCGGGCAAACGCGAAGAAGGCGTCTATTTCGGCAGTCTGACTTTGCTTTACAAGACTTCCCAAGCCATCACCATCTTCATCGTCGGCATCATGCTGGATCTCATCCATTTCAACGCCACGTTAAGCACGCAGGCGGTTTCGACCGTCATCGCATTAGGCTGGTTCTTGGCGATCGGTTCGATCCTGAGTTTCCTCTTATCCGGATTAAGCCTCAAACCTTACAAACTGACGGAAAAGCAGGTACGCGAAATGCAGCAAGCCATTGAAAAGAGATAACCATGCGTGAGCGAAAAAAAAGACCCATCCTTCGAAAAGTCCTGCAGATTCTTTTGGGAATCTTCTTGTTTATGCTCATCCTGCCTTATTTCATCCCGTTGAGCTCGAAGACCGAAATTCCGGCACTCCCCTATCCCAACAGCGCTTTCTTCACCACTTCGGATCAAGTACATATCCATTATCGATTGGATACGCCGAATGTGGTCAAAGGCAAGATCCTGCTGGTCCATGGTTTAGCCGGATCGACCTTCAGTTTCAGAAACAACGTAGCTGATTTGGTGGCGGCGGGATATCAGGTAGTGGCGATCGATCTGCCGGCCTTCGGTTACAGCGACCGGAGCAGCGGTCTCGTCCATTCCCAAGTGAACCGCGCGAAATGGTTATGGGAACTGCTCGACAAACTCGATTCAGAATCTAAAGATACACGATCATGGAATCTGTTGGGTCATTCGATGGGAGCTTCCACAATCTTGGCGATGAGCAATCAAAACCCGCAACGGGTCGTCTCACTCAGCATTTTGGATGGCGCCGTGACGCAATCCAGTCCGAGCATCCCCTTGGTTTTCGATACGCCGGTTGGACAGTGGCTGAAAGTCTATCTGCGCTACAGCGCGCTCAGCAAAGACAACATTTCCAAATTACTGTCTTCGGCGTATGCGAAGACAGCGGACGAGCAAGCCGTCGCAGGATATCTCGCCCCACTCCTCATCAATAAGACGCCTTCCGCGTTGGTCGACTTCGTGAAGACCGCGAAGAACGTCAACATCCAGGATTGGAAATATCCGCAGACACCGATGCTGGTCACCTGGGGCGAAAAAGACACCTGGGTCAAACCAACGGCGATCGATGAGATCAAAAAATACGCCAAAGATCTGCAGGTCACTCTATTCCCGGGTCAGGGACACTGTACGCATGAAACCGATCCCGGCTTCAACAAAGTGCTGATCGATTTCCTGGATGCCCACAACGAAACAAACCCCCTCAATTGAAGGGGTTTTAATTATGCATAGCCTTCGATTTCAATCCCGCAATGTCCGGAACTGTCTTCCCAAAGGATTTTTTCGCCTTTCGTCAGACGGACAATGATTGTCCCGCCCAATCCTTCTTTGATGGTCGCATGCATCGAACCTTGGACCGGCGCTTTCAGATCGCCTGTTTCATCCACTTTCGCGATAACCTGCAGACGATATTCGCCTTGGATCAGTTCCAACGTGAATCCGTCCTTCGAACGCTCCAGTTTTCCTTTCCGGCCGCCGAAATAAGTGGCGATGCGGAGGGATTTCCCCGGGATGTCGAGTTGCGCGATGACCCCTTCGAAGTTCATTTTGAGAAACGGGATGTCCGCCACGCTCAACATCAGATTCGCCTCCGACTTGGCGAAATGATTGCCTTGGATCCAGATGTAGCGTTTGGGGAAGGAACGTCCCCAATCCTTTTCGATATAACCGGTATCCTTTTGAAACGACCAGCTTTCGTTATTCAGTTCAAGCGTTCCATCGACCTGATGGCGCATACTGACGACGCCGTGGTTGCATTCCATGTCCGGGATATAAGCGAAAGGTCCCATGATCGAAGGCATATAGAAAGATGTTTTCAGCGCAGTCAGCTTGGTGTAGGTCAAGGATCCTGTACAATTCAAATCATCCTGATGCAGATCCAATGTGATCCCCTGCTTACTGAAACGGTTGGGACCGATCCTGAAAGTTCCGTCAGCATAGCCGAATTCATCGATCGGATACTCGAAATAATAGGTCCGCAACGGATTTGTCTGAAGCAGCTGCACGAACGAATGAGTGTGCGCGACATGCATGCTTACGCCGAAAATGACGCTGATGGTCTGTCCCCGCATCGCATTGACTTGTTTATAGTACCAACCTTCGAAATAGCCTTTGGTTGTTTGGTCACCTTGGAATAAAAAAGGATCGTTCAGTTTTTCGCTTCGGCTGTGATGTGATTTGTTCATGGTTCGATTATAGCATACCCATTCAATCAAAAAGGCTTGTTATGCACGGGTTTATCTGCTCTGGGTGATATATAGGCAAAGAAAACCCCTTAGGCTTCAAGGGGTTCGGATGTTGTAGGTTTGACAGTCAATGCGGGAAGCGCGATCTTCCGGCGTACGAACAAGGCGAGGCTGCCGGTCACCAAAGCGGCGAACAATCCGGGTGCCCATGTACCCAGCGACCCGATCAGGAAACCACCCATGATCGGCGTGAAGATGCTGGTCATGCTTTCCAGTGAAGAACTCAATCCAAGGATGCCGCCGATTTCCTCGACGCCGACCGCTTTGGTGAGCGAGCTGCGCAGGACGGTGTTCAGCACCCCGGAACTAATCGAAATCGGGATCAGAACGATCAGCAACAAAATCAGATTCGGAACCAGCGCCCACAATGCGAACGAGACCGCCAGCATGATGCTGGAGTATCGTATCAAGATCTGCTCGTTGTATCGCTTGGTCAGCGGTCCGATCGCGAAGACCTGGATCAGGACGACCAGAATGCCGACATAGCCGAGGATGAATCCGGTGCTTCTTGCATCCAGATTCAATTTCTTTTGCGCATACAAAGCGAAGATGGTCTGGAACACACCCTGCGCGACGGAGAAATAAACACGGCTGTGCAGCAGAGGTCCGACGATCGGTTTCTGCAATGCATCCCTGAGTATTTTTAAAGAGAACTGAGTCTTCTCGCTCTTGCGCATCTTCGTGCGTGATTCCTTACTGAGGGATTCAGGTAAAATGAAGATGATCAGCAATAAGTTGATGAACGCCAGTCCGGCCGAGAACAACGCCGGGAACTGAAGGCCGTATTGACTCAGATAACCGCCGATCGCCGGACCGAAGATGAATCCCAACCCGAAAGCGGCACCGATCAGACCCAAGCCTTTTGCCCGGTCTGCCGGGGAAGTCACATCGGAGATATAGGATTGGGCGACGGAGATGTTCCCGCCGGTCAGGCCGTCGATCAATCGGCTGACAAAGATAAGGATGATCGTTTTGGTCAGTCCGAGGACGACCAACGAAACGAAGGTACCGAACACGCTGATGAACAGGATCGGCTTCCGACCGTAACGGTCTGATAAACGTCCAAGGACGGGGGTACCGAACACTTGGCCGATCGGATAGGCCGCCAGCAACAATCCGACGAAGAACGAATTCAGTCCGTAACTGATCGCGATGAACGGCATCAGCGGCAGGATGAATCCGAATCCGAGCATATCGACGAATACGATTAAAAACAATGGGATGAGCACACTTTTTTTCATGATGATTTCCTCTGGAACTAATAGTTAGATTTTTGCATATCCATTCCATTTCCGCATTGAATCTGCCCGGAAATCTGAAGATAAAGCAATATATTTGAGGGTGGTTCTTTTGTAATCGCTTACGCATTTTCCCCATATATGAAAACACCCTCGTACAAGGGTGAAAGCTATGATTGAAAGTTTATTACTTTTTGATTGAGAAGGATTGGGTGAAACAATATCCCGCCATAAGACTCGCAATGAGGCTAAAAGTATACGACGACATATTATTGAGGATCCGCACGACGGAAGAACTCACGCTAAACGGATATGCATAAGACAGATACGGACTTAATACGAGTAAGATAAGAAGAATTGAAAGCAACAAATATCGAAAATCAAATTTATGGGATTTATTCTTTGCGTACCGAAGAACCGATTCATAACCGAGGATCAAGCCGCACAATAAACCGGGAATGCTGCGGAATAAGATCACGATCGGTAAATTGTACTTGAAAGTACTCGCGACGTAGTTCGAGTACTTCAGCGACAGTTCACCGCTGATATAGACCACCAACAATACAAGAACGACTTTGATCAGCATGCGTTTCATCGGATTCCCCTTTTCCGTAAGTGCTTGTTTACGGATATAACCCTGTTGTTTTCATCTTAAAGCAAACCGACTCAAACAACAAGTCTTCGTTTTATCGTATGCCTTTTTGGCAAGCATCCATTATAAAGGGCAGCTTTCACGTTGCCCTGTTAAAAATGATTCTATTCTTCGAACTTCAGCATATGGCTGAGTTTTTCTTGTTTGGTCTTCAGGTAGTGTTCGTTCTTTTCGTTGTGGTTCAACTGGATCGGGATGCGCTCCACGATATCGATGCCGTAACCTGAGAGGCCGACGAGTTTACGCGGGTTGTTGGTCATCAATCTGAGCTTCTTGATGCCCAAATCGGCCAGGATCTGAGCTCCGATGCCATAGTCGCGCAGATCGGCGCTGAATCCCAGCGCGAGGTTCGCTTCGACGGTATCCAAACCTTGGTCCTGCAGGTTGTAGGCGCGGATCTTGTTGATGAGCCCGATGCCTCTGCCTTCCTGCCGCATGTAGAGAAGTACGCCGCGGCCTTCTTTTTCGATCATCTTCATCGCCGCGTCGAACTGCTGTCCGCAGTCGCAGCGCAGAGATCCGAAAGCGTCGCCGGTCAGACATTCGCTGTGGACGCGGATCAATACCGGTTCCCCGTTGGAGACATCGCCTTTGACAAGTGCGACATGATGTTCTTTGGTCAGGATGTTCTCGAAGCCGACGATCGTGAAGTCACCGTAGCGCAACGGCATTTTCGCCGAAGTCGCACGTTTGACCATCGATTCGCGTTGCCGGCGATAGGCGATCAAATCTTCCATGACGATACGTTTGTAGCCCATGGTTTCACAGAGTTTCACCAAGGCTTCGCCCTGGATCAGTGTTCCGGCGGGATCCGCGATTTCGCAGACCAATCCGACCGGTTTCAATCCGGCAAGTTTCGTCAGGTCGATGGATGCTTCGATATGCCCTGCTCTGCGCAGCACGCCGCCGAACGCGGCTTGCGTGATATAGATATGACCCGGTTGGCGGAAATCCGCAACGGTCGATCCAAAATCCAATAACTTACTGATAGTGACCAATTTTTCTTCCGAACTGTCATTGTCGCTCGTACCGATTGCGGAAAGCGATATGGTGTTGACGACTTGGTAGTGGTTGTCTTCGAAACTGGTCGTGAAGCCCAGGTCGATCAAGCGTGAGGCTTCCAGGCTGATATGGAGCGATGTGGAACCGAACATCGTCATCGTTTTCATGAGTTCAGGTGTGATCTTTTCCGCGGCCAGAAACAGATGGGCTTTACTGTCGTCGGTTTCGTCATCCAGGACGATCAGCGGCCGTCCGGCCTGTACTTCGATCAATGCTTCTTGAATGCT
>JBAVGP010000118.1:0-10380 GCA_049684955.1 Erysipelotrichaceae bacterium | reverse complement strand
TCGGCGAGTCAGTCACTAAACTGCAGGACATCTTCAACAAGATCATGCCGAACATGCTGCCTTTGCTGGTCGTGATCGTCACTTATTGGGCTTTAGGCAAGAAAAAGATGACTTCCGCCAAGATGGTTTGGATCCTCATCGCGTTCTCGATCCTGGGAGCGTATCTGAAAATCCTGGGTTGATCCGTCATTATTTCAATATCATCACAAAACGTCCGCGGATCTGATCCAAAGACGTTTTCTTTGTCTAAATATCACTATTTTTGACAACACAAAGTCGATTTCCGGTAAAGTGCTCCCAAATTTTCCGCCTGCGAAAAAAGTAATGATATAATTTTAACAAGAGTTGTTTTCCAACCGAAAAGGTTGAAATTTCAAACCGATATCCATTGAAAGGGGATGCAAACGCATGTCTGAAAACTATCCATCGCTTTTTTCTCCGATAAAGATCGCAGGTATGGAAGTCAAGAACCGTATCGCGATGATGCCGATGGGCGTATTCTCGCCACGTCTCTTCGGACCCAACGGCGCCTATACGAAAGAAGGGGCGGACTATTACATCGAACGTGCCAAAGGCGGCACCGGCCTGATCGTCACCGGACTGCTACCGGTCGCATGGCTGCCCAAAGGACATGGTCCCGGCGACCAGGGCGAAGGTTTCCATAAGTACATCGAGCAGCAGAAATATCTGGCGGACGGCGTCCATCAGTACGGCGCGAAAGTGCTCGTCCAGATTTCGGCGCTGTCGGGCAGATCCAGCCACAATCCGGCCGATCCGGCCGCCTGTGAAATCCAGAATGTCTGGGATCCGACTAAGAAAAATCCTGAAATGACCAAAGCGGATATACACGCCTATATCGAGATGTTCGCGAATGCATCCCTGGCCGCGAAGATGGCAGGGATCGACGGCGTCGAGATCCATGCGGTGCATGAAGGCTATCTGTTGGACCAATTCACAATCGCGAATACCAATCACCGCACCGACGAATACGGGGGATCGCTCGAAAACCGGCTGCGTTTCCCGACGGAGATCGTCCAGGCAATCAAAGCCAAATGCGGGAAGGATTTCCCGGTGTTTGTACGCTACAGCGTACGCAGCTATATGAAGGGATTCAACCGCGGCGCCTTGCCGGGTGAAGTATTCGAAGAATTCGGACGTAGTCTGGAAGAAAGTTTCATCGTCGCCCAGAAACTTGCGGATGCGGGATATGACGCGTTGGATTGCGACAACGGTTCTTATGATTCATGGTTCTGGCCGCATCCGCCCGTATATATGCCGAAAGCCTGTAATCTGGACGATGTCATCGCCCTCAGAAAACATGTTTCGATTCCGGTCATCTGCGCCGGTAAATTCGATGATCCGGCGTTGGCCGACAAAGTGATTTCCAAAGGTGAGATCGATATGATGGGAATGGGCCGTCCTTTGCTGGCGGATCCCGACCTGGCCTATAAATTTGCGCGCGGCGATCTGGACGATATCCGTCCATGCATCGGCTGCCACAACGGATGTCTCTCGCGGATATTCCAAGGCAAGGATATTTCTTGCGCCGTCAATCCGGTCTGCGGCAGGGAACATACTTACGACTTCAAGCAGGCCGACACGAAGAAAAACATCCTGGTGGTCGGCGGCGGACTGGGCGGTATGGAAGCAGCCCGTGTCAGCGCTTTACGCGGCCACAAGGTGGACTTATATGAAAAAGCAGATCAGCTGGGCGGAGCGTTCATCGCCGCATCCGCCATGGACTATAAGGAAGACGATCGCCGTTTATTGAGATGGTACCTCAAGCAGATCAAGGATCTGAATGTCAACGTCCACCTGAACAAGGAAATCGACAAGCGCTTCATCGATGCCAACAAATATGACGAGATTTTCGTCGCAACCGGTGCGAAAGAACGTCATCTGATCACTCCGGGTTTCGATGCGGCCAATGTGACCTACGCGACCGAGACGCTGCTCAGTCCTTCGATCACCGAAAAGAACATTCTGGTGGTAGGCGGTGGATTGACCGGTATCGAAATCGCCTGCGAATACGGGAAGAACGGGAAGAACGTGACCGTCGTCGAAGCGAGCGACACGATTCTTAATTCGTTCGGAATCTCGGCTGCCAACTATAATATGCTGATGGAAATGCTTGACTACTACCATGTGAAGGTCCTGAAATCCTCGATCGTGACGAAATACGAGAACGGCATCGCCGATGTGACGACGATCGTCAAGAATTTCCCCAACATCGCCAACAGGGCGAAACTGATGTTCACGGCAGGTCCGGAGGGCTTCCCCGAAAAGTCCCAGATCAAAGCCGATCATATCGTCGTATCGATCGGATATATCAGCGATAACACGCTCTACAACGAAGTGAAGAAACAGAACGTCCATTTGATCGGCGACGCCCAACGTCCTGAGAATGTCATGAAGGCGATTTGGGATGCCTACGATATCGCCCGAATAATTTAGAACGATATCGCGATTCGTAAAGATCTATCTTGTCTTCCGATCGTTAAGCCCATAAGACCGGCAAACCCGAGTTAACAATCGGGTTTTGCATTGATTGGTTACAAAGCAACTTTTTTCGAATATCATGTTATAGATTTTTATACTATAATAACCATAAAGAAATCTGATAAAAGCAAAGTTATGCTCAGATCAGATCAAGGTGAACATGATGCAAACAAGCGATAAGCTGCCTCCCGAATTCGAAACCGTCAAAGATGACGACGAATCGATCTATTGGACCGGACAACCCGAACTGGTTCCGTTTCTGGCGCGCGGCATCCCGTTCCTTATCATCGGGCTCTTCTGGGGTGCGTTCGACTATTTCTTCTTCATGCGTTTCATCTCGTTTGGCGGGATGCAGATCTTCATCGTCCTGTTCATGCTGCTGCATCTGTTTCCGTTCTATGGCAGCATCATCAATATGATCCGTCTGATCTTGGTCCATCACAACACCTATTACGCCTATACAAATAAGCGTCTGATGATGCGTTCGGGATTCTTCGGGATCGACTTCAAGGCGATCGATTACGATAAGATCCAAAACATCGAAGTCAATGTCAATCCGCTGGAGAAGCTCTTCAATGTCGGTTCCGTCCGCGCTTTCACCGGCGAGTTCATCAACACAAAAAACGGATCACGCCCGGTGTTCAGCGAATTCAGCTCGATCCACGATCCATATGAAGTGTTCAAGCAGATCAAGCAGGTATCGGTGGATATCAAGACCGACTGGAACTATCCCAATAAACTCAGACCTGATGAAAATCCCGGCTACAACACGAAATATACTCCGAAAGATAAATAGGAATCAAAAAGCCCGCCGCGTGAATTCGCCGACGGGCTTTGTATTGATTGGTTAGTTTCTGACGCCGTGATGGGCGGGCGGGGAATCGTAACTCAACGGTTTGAACGTGTACCCCCAGTTGGTCGCATAGGTGAGGATATCCCGCAGCGCCAGCAAGGTCTGATCATGGCCGGCTCCGTCATGCATCAGGACGACGTAGGAAGAACGGGTGCCGATCTGACTTTTGAACGTCGCATAATAGAAAGCCGCGGTATGTCGGCTGCCATCGCCGACCGAAGCGTTCCAATCGAAATATTGGATGCCTTTCGTGCGGATCGACTTGGTGAGGAGGCTCATGATGCCCGGATTGAACGAACTGACGGTATTGGAACTGCCGCCCGGGAAACGATACAGATTCGATGTCACGCCGATCAGGGATTTGATCCAGGCTTGGTTCAGATAGAGATCCTTGTAGAAGGCGTCTTCGGAGGCATAGATGCTGTAATAGTTATGCGTCGCCGAATGCATCGCGATCGTATGGCCTTCCGCATAAGCACGCTTCACCAGCGCCGCATAAGATGTGCGGTTGTTGACGAAGAACGTCGCTTTGATATTGAACTCTTTCAGCAGATCGAGGAAGTCGCCGGTCAGATAACTCGGACCGTCGTCGAAGGTGAGATAGAGCGTGGTCGAACTGCGCGGCATCATCACATGCACGGTCTGCGTGAAGGATGCTTTATTTCCCGCCGCGTCGCTGACGTCAAACGTCTGCGTGTAGTTGCCCGGGATCTGTGTGCTGATGGTTTTTGTCGCGACGATATGCGCGCTGACATTGCCGTCGCAAGCATCCTTGGCGGTCGGCTGCGGCACCGCATGGCCCTGCATGACCCAGATCTCCTTCGAACTGGTGAAGAGCGGAGCCAAGATGTCCCGATAGAGGAGCTGGCGGGTTTCGGTCGATTTATTACCAGCCGCATCGACGATGGTATAGGTGATCGCATCGGCCGCGGAAGTCGCTACGATTTTATCGCTCAGATTTCCGTCGACCTTATCGAAGGCGGTCGCGCCTTCATCGGCATATTTCGTCTGCGGACAGACGTTGGTGATCTTGGTTCCCTTCAGGGTGATCAGCGGGGCGGTAGTATCGACCACATGCACGGTCCGGATCAAGGGTGTGCCGGCTTTTCCGTTTTCCACCAGCGTATAGCGTATTTCATAATCCCCAGGCTGATGCGTGTTCAAATCGGACGAGATGATCGTCTCCAGTTTCGTATCGTCAAGTGAAGATACCCCCGGATCGATAAACGGATCACCGGCTTCCAGTGTGAATATTTTCGGCCCGATCAGTTGGATTTTCGTGGCGGCGGTACATTGCGCGAAGAGCGCGATGGTCAGCAATGCGACAAACAGTTTTTTCATGTTCTTGTCCCCTGAAAATTATAGCACAATCCATAAAAAAACCTCCTGAATCTTGACCCATCCGTGAAGATTTCACAGAAGGTAACCAGGAGGTCGATGCGTTGATTATTCTTCGGGGTCGAACTGGCTCTGGTAGAGTTTGGCGTAGAATCCGTCGAGTTTGATAAGGGAATCGTGGGTTCCTTTTTCGACGATGGCGCCTTGGTTCATGACCAGGATGAGGTCTGCGTCGCGGATTGTCGAGAGGCGGTGGGCGATGATGAAGCTGGTGCGTCCGCGCATCAGTTTATCCATCGCTTTCTGGATCAGGACTTCGGTGCGGGTATCGACGGAACTGGTGGCTTCGTCGAGGATGAGGATCGCCGGGTCGGATAGGAAGGCGCGCGCGATCGTAAGCAGCTGTTTCTGACCTTGGGAGATATTGGAACCTTCTTCGTTGATCAGCATGTTGTAACCGTCCGGCAGCGTCCGTACGAAGTGGTGGGCCTTGGCGGAATCGGCGGCTTGGATGACTTCGTCCAAGGTGGCGTCGGGGCGTCCGAACGCGATGTTGTCGCGGATCGTGCCGTTGAACAGCCAGGTGTCCTGCAGGACCATCCCGAAGGTTTTACGTAGATCATGGCGCTTCATGTCGCGGATATCCACACCGTCGACTTTGATGGCGCCGGCCTTGACATCGTAGAAACGCATGAGCAGGTTGATCAGCGTCGTTTTACCGGCGCCGGTCGGCCCGACGATCGCGATGCGTTGGCCAGGTTTGACGTCGATATCAAGATGCTGGATGAAGATGTTGTCGTCGGTATAGCCGAAGGAGACATCCTCGAAGGATACGCTGCCTTCGACTTTATCATGGACGATTGGATTCGTGTTTTCAGGCACTTCTTCTTTTTCATCAAGGAACTCGAAGACGCGTTCCGCCGCCGCGACCGTGGACTGCAGAACGTTGGCGATCTGCGCGGTCTGGTTGATCGGCTGCGAGAAGTTGCGGGTATATTGGATGAAGGACTGGATGTCCCCGATCTTGATCTTCCCGTCGACGACTAGATAGCCGCCCAGGACGCAGACCGCGACATAGGACAAGTTGCCGACGAAGGAGATGATCGGCATCATCATGCCCGAGATGAACTCGGCTTTCCATGTGACATCGGTCAAATCATCGCTGCTCTTATTGAAGGTTGAAATGGTCTGCGCTTCGCCGTTGAACACCTTGACGATGTTATGGGCGCCGAAGCTCTCTTCGATCTGGCCGTTGAGGATGCCCAGTTTCGCGGAGCGCTGACGGAAGAATTTCTGCCCGATCTTGACGATGTTCATGATCAGGAAGAGGGAAATCGGCAACGATACGATCGAGATCATCGTCATCTGGACGTTGATCGAAAGCATCATGATCAGGATCCCGATCACCATGGCGACCGAAGTCACGACTTGGGTGACGGATTGGTTGAGCGAGTTGGCGATCGTGTCGACATCGTTGGTGATGCGCGACAGGATATCGCCGAACGGTTCGGTATCGTAATATTTAAGCGGCAACGTATTGATCTTGTCCGTGATCATCGTACGCAGACGATAGGTGATCTTCTGCGAGACGCTGGACATGACGAAGGATTGCAGGTAGGTGAAGGTCGAACTCAGCAGATACAAACCGAGCACCAGCAGCAACATCCGTTGTACATAGCCCATATCGATCTGTGCGCCGGGCACTTTCATCATGATCTTGACGAAACCTTCGAAGATTTTCGTGGTGATATTCCCTAAGATTTTCGGGGAGACGATCGAGAAGATCGTCCCGAGTATGGCAAGGGTGAAGATAGCGATGAACTGGAAGTAGAAATCCTTGGAGAACTGGATCAGTCTCTTCAGGGTCTTCGAGAAGTTCTTGGCTTTTGCTCCGCCTTGCATCGCGGCCATCGGGCCGCCGGGTCCTCTGCTCATGCCAATTCCTCCTTCGTTAATTGCGAAGCCGCAATTTCATAGTATACCGGACAGTTCGCCAACAGTTCACGGTGCGTGCCGATGCCTGCGATCTTGCCGTTTTCAAGTACGACGATCTGATCGGCGTTCATGATGGTGCTGACACGCTGACCGACGATCAAGACGGTCGCATCGCTCAGTTTTTCGTGTAAAGCATGCCGTAATGCGGAATCCGTCTTGAAGTCAAGCGCTGAGAAACTGTCGTCGAAGATATAGATTTCAGGTTTCTTGACGATGGCCCGGGCGATCGACAGACGTTGTTTCTGTCCGCCGGAG
Source organism: Erysipelotrichaceae bacterium (assembly GCA_049684955.1). GTDB lineage: Bacteria > Bacillota_I > Bacilli_A > Erysipelotrichales > Erysipelotrichaceae > GWE2-51-13. The sequence goes on along the minus strand of JBAVGP010000118.1, from coordinate 3,440 downwards.
ACATTGGTCCCGCCTTGCGCGATCAGATAATCATAACCGCCTTCTTTTTCTTTGATGAAGTCGGCGGCTTGCGCGATCGCGGCGGCCGCATCGAGTTCAGCCTGGTCGGCGCCTTCTTTTCCGTAACTCAGGTTGGATGCGATCGATCCCGAGAACAGGACGCCTTTCTGCGGGACATAACCGATCTTATCGTGCAGATCGCTCTGCTTCATGTCACGGATGTCGACGCCGTCGATCTTGATCGATCCGCCGCAAACATCATAGAAACGCGGGATTAAATTTACGAGGGTGGATTTACCGCTGCCGGTCGACCCGATGAAAGCGGTCGTCTTACCCGGACGGGCGGTGAAGGTGATGTGTTCCATGACCGTTTCATCCGCATTGGGATAACGGAAACAGACGTCTTCGAACGCGACTTCGCCGATGCCGCGGGAGACCGGGGCCGGATTCGTCGGATCGAGGATTTCCGGTTCGGTCAGCAGGACTTCGGAAATACGTTTGCCTGAAACCGCCGCTCTGGGATACATGATGAACGCCATCGACAACATGACGAAGGAGAACATCATCTGGGAAGCATACTGGAGGAACGCCATCATATCGCCGACATTGAAGCCGCCGGTGTTGATCTTGCCGGCGCCGACCCAGATGATCAGGATGGTCGTGAAACTCATGATCAGGGTGATGCCCGGCATCATGAATGACATGACGCGCTGCAGGAAGGTATTGTTGTCGCGGACTTCTTCGTTGACTTTGTTAAACTTGGCGGCTTGCGTGTCCTGCGCGTTGAACGCACGGACGACCCGGATTCCGGTCAAGTTTTCACGCGCCGTCAGGTTGAGACGGTCGGTCAGCTTCTGGACGATGACGAAACGCGGGGTTACGAACGAGAACAGCGTCGCGATCATGAAGACCAGCAGGGGAATGGTAATGGCGAAGATCCAGGACATGCCCGCGTTCAAGGCGTAGGCTTTCTGGAAGCCGATGATCGCATACAACGGCGCAGCGACCATCATCCGCAGCATCATCGTGATCAGCAGTTGGACCTGCTGGACATCGTTGGTATTGCGTGTGATAAGCGAAGCCGTCGAGTATTTGTCGAATTCGACCAGCGAGAAATTCTCGATCTTCTTATAGAGGTCCTTGCGCAGGCGGTTGGATAAGCCGGCGCCGACTTTGGCGGAAATGAAACTGGTGATGATCGCGATGCCCATGACGATAAACGCGATCGCCAGCATCTTGAATCCTTCGGAATAAATGAAATCGATGTTTTTGGTGACGATGCCGGTATTGATGATCCGCGCCATGTAATCCGGCAGCTGGAGTTCCAGCATCGTCTGCGTGAATACCAACGCCAACAAGGCGCTTACCGGCATCCAGTAGAACTTGAGATAGCTAAATACTTTTTTCATCGGAATTCTCCTTGTTATAGTCGTTGAGGATAAGGTTCGCTTTACTTAATAAGCGGTAGAGCTCATTCAATTCAGCCGGCTCGAACTTGTCGATCAGAATTTGGAAACGTTCGGCATAGTTTCCGAAACCAACTTTCATCTCGTGGAACTTCGCTTCTTCCAGGACGATCTTCGTACGCCGGCGATCTTTCGAATCGAATTCGCGGCGTATCAGCCCTTTGGTTTCCAATTCGTTGAGAATCGGCGTCAGCGCGGGGCGCGACAGATTCAGTTCCTTGCTGAGTTCGGACGGGACGACGCTGCTTCCGCCGCTTAGTTGACGGTGGCCCAAGACCATCAGGACCATCATTTCGCTGGGACGCAGATTCGAATCTTTGGGTTTCGGACGATTCATCCGGATGAACCGGTTGATCTGATCCATCAGCTGTTCCAGCGTGATATTTTGGCTCATGACACCTCCTTAAATAGTTAAGTTAAATTAACTATTAACATTACTGTATTATACACTTCAGGAAACCGATGTCAACAGATAAACACCAAAAAAAAGACTGACTTTCGTCAGCCGAGTAAGCGGGGGAGTTGTTTGTCGCCGATGACCTTGGTCAGGTAGACGACCAGGACATCCATAGCGATCATCACCAGGAATAAAAGCAACGAAACCCAGGCTGCCGTCGGAAGCATGGCGACTAGGATGAAGATGCCGAACGAGAGGCCGAAAGCGGGAATCATCGTGAAGATCACGTTCATATTCTGCTTGACCGCCGAAGCTTCCTGTTCCCAGACCAGCTTCGGATGCAGCACATCCGCGATCATGCCGAGGAAGTTCATGAAGATGGAGGTCAATATGGAAGCGACCAAGGCGATCAGGAAAAGATTCCAAGGCAACTTGATGAAAATGGCGATCGGAACCAGGAAACACAGGACCCCGACCAGACTGATGATCAGTCCGCTGAACACTTTCGCCAGCAATTGCGCGAAATAGGTCATCGGGATGAACTTCATGAAATAGACGTTCTGGCCTTCGCGCGAAATCGCGGTCGGGGTGATCAGGTTCAGGCTGGTCATCATCCAACCCAACGCGGCGCCGGCGGCCAAGACGTAAAGTCCCAGCTGCGGAGTGCCCCAGGGGATCGATTTGATGATCGTATCGATCTCGCTGGAACCGGATCCGATTTGGGCGATCATGGTTCCGCCTAGGATCACCGGCAGCAAGATGACGGTCGAGACGCAGTTTAAGAAGTAGATCGGCGTACGGAACAGCAGTTTCAGTTCTTTCAACGTATAGGTGACCAGGACGTTGCCTGAAACGGTCGATTTGACATAGTCTTTGCTTTTCAGCCGTTTGCGGTTGGCGGAAGTCTCGTTGACGCCGATCGCGCCGCGGAAATAGACGAATTGCGCCAAGACCACGAACAAGACCGCGATGATCGCGACCAACGCGACATAGATCAGCAGTTGGACGACGTCGACGTTCACGATGGCGGCGATTCCGAATCGGATGTTCGGAATAAGATAACCGAAAATCCCGATCAGGGAATTATGTCCGCGCGTCAGCAGATCAACCATCGTCTCCTGCGAGACTTTCGATGCGGAACCGGCCAGGAAATTGATCCCGAAAGCCAGCCCCAACGCGAAGAAAGTACTGAGATAGTTGAAGAAGTCACGGTTCTTGGCGAACGGCACCAGCCACATCACCAACATGATCAGAATGCTGGAGAAGATGAGCGGGACGACCGGTAAAAGCAACACGACGACCAGCAGGATGGGATAGAACGCGATCGGCGGCTGGAGCACTTCGACATACGCGACCAGCACCGGCACCGCGAACAAAAGCAGGGTGAAATATTCATAGATGACCGTCACGACGAATTTCGACGCCACGATGACCCACGGCTGCAAGGGTAATGCCAGCAGGGTTTCGACATCCTTTGAGAAATAGTAGACCGAAGGGACCAGGAACATGGCGAAGAAGAAGACCGTGAACGATACGCCCATCATTAATAAACCGACGACAAGCCCCGTCTGTTGGAT
>JBAVGP010000117.1:0-1689 GCA_049684955.1 Erysipelotrichaceae bacterium | reverse complement strand
CCATCGCCCCGACGCCGAACATCAGACTCGCCATGATGAAACCTTGGGCGAACGTCCCTTTCGACTTCTTGGCGAATTTCGCCTCGACATAGCGTCCGAAGGATTCTAGTTTGGATTCGATGTCGATCCATTCGCCGATCAGCGCGCCGACCGCCATGGAAATGATGAGGATCGGCCAATTCTCGACTTCCAGCGCCCCTTTGATGCCGATCAGGATGATGATCAATCCCAATCCTTTCATCAAGGTCTCCGACGTTTTTGCTGAGATCCCTCGATGCAGGACGAGTCCGATGATCGATCCGATGATGATGGCGAAGAAATTAACCCAAGTTCCGATCATAATGATTCCCCCTTCTTGCGGATCAACGGCGCTTCGACGACACATGCGTCGAGACCGTTTTTCATGGCTTCGATCAATACGCCGACCGCCGGTTTGGCGAGGGTCGGATGGATGAAGCGGATGCGTTTGATTGTTAATTGATTTTCATGAAATATATCTTGGATTTCCGTGAGGCGGTCGGCACGATGGATGAGGCAAATACGGCCTTTTTCCTTCAGTAAACGATAAGTATGTTTCGCCAAGACTTCAAGCGGCAACGAACTTTCGTAATGCGCCGCGCGCTGGAACGGATTCAGCGATATATCCTTGGAGGAGTATTTGAAATACGGCGGATTGCATACGATCAAATCGAACGGTTTATCATCATAGAATTCGATCGGACAGACGATGAACTTCGCATTACTCAATTGATTCAGTTCCGTGTTCTCGTTGGCTAACGCGATCGCTTCTTCGAAAAGATCGATCCCGACACCTTCCTTGGCGCCTTTACTGAGGCAATGAAGCAGTAAAACCCCGTTGTTGGTGCCGACATCCAGGACGCGGTCCTGTTTGCGAACGTTGATGAAAGCGGCGAGCGCCGCGGTATCGCTGTTGAAGCGGAACATGTCGTCGCGCTGATGCACACGAAGCGCCGTTCCGGGCAGAAAATCGGTCTTTTTCACGGCATATTCCCCTTTCGTAATAGTATACCTTCAATGCGAAAAAATGACCACGGTTTTTCGTGGTCATCTTGACGATATCTCGATTTGGATGTCATTCATATGATTAGGGGATCAGATGCTTAATCAGATTCATTTCATGGACCTTTCCATTTCGTATGGTTTCATAATGTGAGAATCCGAAGTTAAAGTATAAAACCAGCGCAATTGAATTGTTGATCGAGCATGTGGTGGTCAACGTCTTTATACCATCGTTTTTCAACAGTTCCGCCAGACGGCGGAGAGATGCTTTACCGTATTCTTGTCTTTGAAATCGGACGTCGATCAACATATTCCACAGAAATGCTTTATCTGCGTCAAAGCGGCGGATCATGATGAATCCGACTGTCTTTTCATCCGCAACGATTGTATATCCGGCACAAGTTTCTCTCTTAAGCGCTTCGATGATCCGTTCTTCGGTTGAGATGAAATTCTTCTGTTCACGGTTCAACAAAAGTTTCGGAAATTCATTCGTTTTTTCCAGATGAACTTCTTGCATACTATTCCCCCCTGACGAATGTTCCTAAACGGTGTAACTTAGTTTTCGCTGACTTCCACCAACGGGATTTCAAACCAGAACGTGCTGCCTGCGCCGATTTTGCTTTCGACGCCGTATTTCGCGTGGTGCGCCTTGAGGATCGCGCCGGCGAT
>JBAVGP010000116.1:0-7738 GCA_049684955.1 Erysipelotrichaceae bacterium | reverse complement strand
CCGGATCGACGATGATTTCCTTGGTCGCATCGACATTGTATTCCATGCAGATCAGCTGGATCGTCTCTTCATCCAGGTTGGTGTTGATGGTGACCATCTTACCCAGCATGAACAATAATTTAATGATATCGCTGGAGTTGCGGTTCAGCTTTTCCGCGAACTGCCCGACCGTGATGCCGTCCGTATACGTGATCTTGGTGACCATGTCGACGCGCGGACGCGCGACGAAAGTCTGCGGACGTGTATGCTGCTTGGCAGGCTGGGATTTCTTCTTTGATCGTTGAATCGGTTTTTTCTTCATTCGTTTACCTTCTTTCGATACTGGCCGCGGCGAGTTTCGCGAACCCTTCGTCGATGATTCCGACGGCGGCGATATGACTGAATCCGATCGCCTGGGATAACTCAGGCATGCTCAGATTTTCATAACAGGGGATTTCATAGTAACGGCATTTATCGCTGACGACTTTCTTTGTCCGCTGTGAAGCATCCGTTGCGAGGATGATCAGACTGGCGTTCTTCGCCCGAATGGCATCCATCATTTTACTTCCGACGACGATGCAACCGGCCCGCTTCGCCAAACCAAGATTATTCGACAGTTTATTTGCCATTCACAAGGCTCCTTAATTCGGCATAGATTTCTTCGGGGATTTCGCATTCCAAGGCGCGCGATAACGCGTTCTTTTTCTTTGCGAGGTCGATCGCTTCGAGCGTTCTGGCCAGATAGGCGCCGCGCCCGTTGGCACGACCTGTCAAGTCGACTTTGACAATCCCTTCGGGGGTCCGGACGATACGGACCAATTCTTTTTTCGGATACTGCGTCATGGTGGCGACGCAGCGGCGCATCGGGATTTTTTTCATGCCCGCACCTGCCTTTCGTTATTCTTCTTCGTAATAGTTTTCGAATTCATCGAAATCGACATCTTCTTCATACCAGGTCGCTTTCGCTTCCAGTTCCTGCTGTTTCGCGATCTCTTCCAATTCCTCCGGCGTATATTCCGGTTTGATATCGTAATCCTTGTCCTTGCGGATGTCGGAGGCACGCAGACGGCGCTCTTCGGCTTCCGTCTTCGGTTTACGTTTGATCGGTTTCTCTTCCTTCTTCTCATGCGACTTCGGTGCTTCGATCACGGCTTCAAGGCGTGAGACATAACCGCTGCGATCGCCCAGTTCCTTCTTGGGGACTTTGACTTTCGGTTCGGCGGGTTTCTCGACAGTCCGTTCGACCGGTTTCGCAAACACGCGTTCGGTCGCTTTGGCCGGCGCGGGACGTTCGGTGAATTTGTCGTATTTGCGCTCGCCGGAACGATCGATAGGACGATCGGCGGAACGTTCGTACGGACGCTCGACCGGTTTTTCGATCGGTTTCGCTGCCGGTTTGACAGGTTCGGCGACGACCGGTTCGCTAACCGGCACGCTGGGTTTGATTTCTTCCGCAGGGACTTCGACCAAGGTCGCGACAGGTTCGGACGGTTTTTCCAGCGCTTCGCGTTTGGCTTGTTCTTCGGCCAGCTTCTGCGCCTTCTTTTCCAAAAGTTTCGTTTCGAGTTCCAATGCGTGTTCTTGGGCGAGTTTCTTCCAATCGATGCCCTGCTCTTCGACTTCGGCACGCGACTTGATGTCGATGCGTAGGCCGGTCAGACGCACCGCGAGGCGGGCGTTCTTCCCTTTTTTACCGATGGCCAGGGATAATTGGTTGTCTTCGACGACGACCAGCAGGCCGCGTTTTTCACCCGAAGGCAAAACCGCGAGGATCTGGGCGGGGCTCAGTGAATTCTTGATCAGTTCGGTGACGTTTTCGCTCCACTCGAAGATATCGATCTTTTCGCCTCTGAGTTCTTCGATGACCACTTGGACGCGTTGTCCGCGCGGACCGATGCAGGCGCCGATCGGATCGACGTCGTCGCGTTTGGATGAAACGGCCATCTTGGTGCGTTCGCCGGCTTCACGCGCGATCGCTTTGATCTCGACGATGCCTTGGAAAATTTCCGGGACTTCTTTTTCAAACAAGCGTTTGACGAGTTTCGCATCGGCACGGGAAACCAAAACCTGGGCGCCCTTGGTGTCTTTGCTGACTTCGGTGATGACAAGACGGATTTTTTGTCCTTCTTTGTAGGTTTCGTTGGGCATCTGAGCGGCTTTCGGCATCATGGCCAGGGTCTTGCCCAGGTTCACGACGACGAATTTCTCTTCCACCGATTCGACCATCCCGATGACCATTTCATCGAGCTTATCGATATATTCATCGTATACGGCCTGCTTTTCGGCTTCGCGTATCTTCTGTTTCATGACGTTCTTGGCCAACAGCGCGGCGGCGCGGCCGAGATCGTCGATGTTCACTTTGACATTGTAAAGGGAACCCAGTTCGAGTCCTTGGTTCTTGCCTTTGGCATCTTCAAGGGAGATCTCGAGCTCTTCGTCTTCGACTTCCTCGACGACCAGGTATTGTTGGTAGAGACTGACTTCCCCTGTCTTTTCGTCGATGTTGACATGGACCAAGGCATCGGGAATTTCGATATGTTTCCGATAGGCCTTCGCCAACGCTTCTTGAAGCGCTGCCAGGACGATTTCCTTGGAGATGTTGCGGTCGCCTTCGATGGCTTGCATGGCCGCTAAAAAATCTTTGAAGTTCATTGCTGCTTTCCTCCGTTAAAGGCGTACTGCTAAGCGGATAAGACTGATGTTGTCGCTTGCGAATTCAAGGGTTTTCGTCAGCGCTTTATCGCGGTAGGACAAGGTTCCCTTTCCATCGGCATAGGACAACAGGACGCCGGTGGTTTCAAGCAATTTGTTGACGGGATGATGAAAGCGCACGAAGACCATCTTGCCGACCGAAAAGCGGATATCCTCTTCGGACTTCAATTCACGTTCGGCGCCCGGACTGCAGACTTCCAGATAATACTCGGTTGCGATGAGTTCCTCATGGGCATCCAGAAGATCTGAAATCTGTTGCGAGACCAACGCGCAGGTATCGAGGTCCATCGATCCGTCCGGCCGCATGATGGCGACCTGCAGGATCTGCATGCCCGATTGGTGGACCCATTTGCATTCCGCAAGACGTAAGTCCTGGGAAGTAAGCAACGGGGTGATGAGTTCTTCGACAGCTTCCAGTGGTTTCATGTGCGTCCCTCAAACAATAACGAAGGAGTGGCGAACCACTCCCTGTTAACTATGCGTACCTATTATAAGCGATTTTTCTCCCAATAGCAAGTCTTAGAACAGGGACATTTGGTTCTCGTCCTGCAGTCCTTTGAGCACACCCATGACTTCGAGTTTGCGTAATTGGGTGCCGTTCAGCTGGGTCCGGGTGAGCAGATCCTCCTTCGAAATGAAGGGGGCTTTCTCGCGTGCCTCGATGATCGACTTGGCGACGTTGAGGCCCAATCCGTCCAGCACGGTGAAGGGCGGCAGGATGCGGTTGCGGTGTTCCTCGTCGACGATGAAGTCGTTGGCTTGCGATTTGTAGAGGTCGATGTTGGCGAAATGCAGTCCGCGGCAGGCCATTTCATAGGCGACTTCCAAGGTCGTCATGAGGTCCTGTTCCTTGCCGGTGACGGACTTTTTGAGTTCGTTGTCACCCAGCCTTTCGGTGATATCACGCATCCGGGCGTTGATTGATTCGGCCCCTTTGATCATCGTCTCGATCTCATAGGATGTGCAGCGCAAGGTGAAGAAGACGGCGTAATAGTATTCGGGATGATGGACTTTGAACCAGGCGACGCGCACCGCCATCAAGACGTAGGCGACCGCATGCGCTTTGGGGAACATGTATTTGATCTTGAGGCAGGATTCGATGTACCATTCCGGCACATTCTTTTCCCGCATCAAGGTCTTCCATTCGTCTTTGAGGCCTCTGCCTCTACGCACGGATTCCATGATATCGAAAGCTTTCTTCGAAGGCAGACCCATGTGGATCAGGCTGACCATGATATCGTCGCGGCAGCCGATGACTTCGCGCAGATGCAGTCCCTGCTCGACCAAAGAACGGGCATTGCCGAGCCAGACGTCGGTCCCGTGGGACAGACCGGAAACGCGCACCAGATCGGAAAAGCTCTGCGGCTGGGTGGCTTCGAGGATCTGCCGGACGAAGGTCGTGCCGAATTCGGGCAGTCCGGCCGCGCCGGTCTTTTCACCGTAGTTGCGCGGATCCAGATGCAAGGGTGCGATCGAGGAGAAGACGGAAATGACTTCGGGATCGTTCATCGGGATGGTCTTGGGGTCGATGCCCGAATACTTCTCCAGCATCTTCATGGCGGTCGGATCGACATGTCCCAGAATATCCAGTTTCAACACGTTGTCATGGATGTCGGCGAATTCGAAATGGGTCGTCAGCCATTCGGAATTGGCGTTGTTGGCGGGATACTGGACCGGCGTGAAATCGCTGACGTCCATATCTTGCGGGATGACGATGATGCCGCCCGGATGTTGTCCGGTGGTGCGTTTGATGCCTTCGCAGCCGTTGGCGATATAGAGATTGTACGCTAGACGGCGCGGGGTCTCGACTTCCATTTCTTCTTCATAGCCGCGCAGATAACCGAAGGCGGTCTTCTGGGCGACGGTGCCGATCGTACCGGCGCGGTAGACGTTCTTCTCGCCGAACAGGACTTTCGTATAGGCATGGGCTTTTTCCTGATAGTCGCCCGAGAAGTTGAGGTCGATATCCGGGACTTTATCCCCTTCGAAACCCAGGAAGGTCTCAAACGGGATATCCTGTCCGTCGCCGATCATCAGACTGCCGCATTTGGGGCAGCATTTGTCGGGCAGATCATAACCGCTGCCGATATTCTCGTCGTCGGTGAATTCGCTGTATTGGCAGACCGGGCAGACATAGTGCGGCGCCAAGGGATTGACTTCGGTGATATCGGTCATCGTGGCGACCAGCGAAGAGCCGACCGAACCGCGTGAACCGACCAGATAACCGTCTTCCAGGGATTTTTTGACCAGCAGATGCGCGATATAATAGACGACCGCGAAGCCGTGGCCGATGATGGAATCCAGTTCTTTCTGCAGGCGTTCTTCGACGATGGCGGGCAGCGGATTCCCGTAGCGCTTCAACGCGTTGGCGCGGCAGATTTCCGCCAGTTTGAGATCGGCGCCTTCGATCGTCGGGGTATATAGGCGATCTTTGACGGGATAGGCCTGTTCGATCTTCTCGGCGATGTATTTGGGGGTGTCGATAATCAGCCGGTAAGTGGTCTCGCGGTCGAGAAAATTGAACGCTTCGAACATTTCGTCGGTGGTGCGGAAATGCTGGTCCGGCATGACGGTCTTGTGACGCCGTTGGGCGTTGTAGATGTAGAGCGGATGGCGGACGCCGCCGATGCCCTGCGCCTGGATATAGATTTCGCGGAATCGTTTCTGCGCCTGTTGCACGTAATGCGCATCGCCGGTGGCAAGTACGGGAATCTGCAGGCGGTCGGCGGTGGCGATCAGATCGCGCAGAATGGTGAGGATGCGGTCGCTGTCGGGGACCGCGTTGGACTCCACCAACGGCCGGTAGTTTTCCGGCGGCTGCACTTCGATGTAGTCGTAGAACTTCATCGCGGTTTCCAGTTCGGCGCTGGATTTGGTCATCGCGAGGTCGAATATCTCGCCGTTGTAGCAGGCGCTGCCAAGCAGAAGGTTGGTGCGTTTCGCGATCAGGTCGTCGCGCAAGATACGCGGTTCGGCCAATGATTCTTCATCGTCCTTCTTCGCTTTGCCTAAGGTAGCCAATCGATCGGTGTGCGAAAGCGTGATCAGTTCGAAGAGATCTTTCAATCCCTGCTGGTTTTTGGCAAGTACGATGACATGGTTCTTCATGACTTTCTTGAACGCGCCGGCATCCTGGATATGCTGCAGATCGCCGACCCGCAGGCATTTGGCGACCGCCGGTTCGTTGAGGATCTTCAAAAAGATCTGCGACAGCATCTCCGCATCGTAATCGGCGCGGTGGGCGATTTCTTCGTCATACGCGATCTTATAGTTGCGGGCGACGTTGCCCAGTTTGTAGGAGCGGCGGTCCTTCAGGACGGCGCGTGAAAGGTCGAGCGTATCGATGACGGTATTGGTCAACAAGGGTTTTCCGTATCTTCGTAAGACCGCGTTCATGAACCCGATATCGAAGGTCGCATTATGCGCGACCAAGACATCGTCTTTGAAGAATTTCAGCCAGCTGTCGAGCAGATCCGATTCGACCGCCGCGTTTTCCACATCCTGCTGGGTGATATTGGTCTTTTCGGTGATGAAGGCGGAGATTGCCACCGGTGGTTTGACGAACATCTGCATACGTTCGACGACGGCGCCCTGCTTGATCCGCACGGCTCCGAATTCGATGATCCAGTCGTAGCGGTTGGAAAGTCCCGTGGTTTCAAGGTCGAAGACGACATAGGACGCATCCCGCAACGTCCGCGGATCATCCGTTGAAACGATATTTAAGATCGGGTCGACCATGTTCATTTCGACGCCGTAGATCATCTTGAATTTCTTGTCCGGGAATTTCTTCAATACATCTTTGATGTAGGCTTGCGCTTTGGGGAAAGCCTGGACGCCGATATGATCGGTGATCGCAATCGCCTCATGCCCCCAGTCCATCGCCTGTTGGATGTATTCTTCGATCGTGCTGACACCGTCCATCTCGGACATTTTGGTATGCAGATGCAGTTCGATGCGCTTTTCGGGGGAGTTATCTTCCCTTTTCATCCAATCCGGGACGACCTGGATGTCTCTGAGCGAAAGATTGATATCGCGCGCATATTTGTCATAGCGGGCGTTCCCGAACACTTCGACCGCGATGCCTGTTTTCAATTCGTTGAAACGGGCTTGGCTTGCTTCGTCGTCGGCATATCGCAGACAGGAGATCGCGTCGTCCTCGTCGTGGATATAGATCGTCTGACGCAAGGTCGAGTTGCCTTTGATCATCTGGTTTTCAATCGAGAAGATTTTCCCTTTAACGCGGATGTTCTCCATCCCGTCGGTGATGTTCTTCAATAGGACCGGTGTATAGTCCTCGAGTTTGCCTGATTTGCGGCGATAGTTCTGCTGCTGCGGAACAGCGTTATGCGTAGGCTGGGGACGCGATACCTCGTCGATTTTGACATTCGCCGTGATGCGCTTCGTGGTGATCGCATAGGGGATCCCGAATTTCGCCAAGTGGGTCGCCATTTCATCGGCGCCGTCGGCGATCAAGTCTTCTTGGTTCTCATCCGTGCATAAGAAGGTGATCGCGTCGTTTTCCAAGACGATCGAGCCGTGGAACGGCAGATTCAGTTCATGCAATACGGGCTTTAAGTATTGCTGGATCTCGTTGATCGTGAGGTCGCAGAATTCGCTGGAAACGACCAGCTCGATCGCTTCCACTTTGGGCTGATGCAAGCCCTCTTTGATGCGTTGGTACAACTCGAAAGGGATCGCTTTCCGCAATCTGAGTTGGATCCGTAAGGTCCCGCTGGGAACCATATAAACCGGCCGTTCGAAGGTCCCGTCCATGAAATGATGACGGTCGGAGATCTTGATGCCGATGCTTTCCATAAGTTGGAGTAAATCAGGTGAAGACAAAAGGCCACTTCCTTTCTACTGCTGTTGTGATTTTAATTGTTCGATGATGCTTTGCGCGGCGATCTTCCCGGTTTTCAGGGCATGGATGACGGTCAAACTGCCGGTCACCGCGTCGCCGCCCGCAAAGACGTTGGGGAGCGATGTTTTTTGTTTCGCGTCGACGACGATGCGATGATAATCGTCGGTGGTCAATCCTTCTTCATGC
>JBAVGP010000115.1:0-3249 GCA_049684955.1 Erysipelotrichaceae bacterium | reverse complement strand
ACCTTAGGGTTGCTCTTCGGTTTCGCGGGACGGCGCAAAGACCCGATCGGCATGGCTGTCCGTGCGATCGTCGACTTCTTCCGCGGAACGCCGCTGGTCTTCCAACTGATGTTCTTCCATCTTGGCTTACCGCAGATCACAGGTTGGGTTCCGACGTTCATGACATCGGCCGGTATCGTGTTCACCCTCAACTCCGCCTGTTACCTCTCCGAAATCCTGCGCGCCGGCATCGAATCGATCGATAAAGGCCAATCCGAGGCGGCCATCGCCTTGGGAGTACGCAAACTGGATATCGCGATCCATATCATCATCCCGCAGGCTATCCGGAATGTCCTGCCGGCGATCATGAACGAATTCATCACCCTCATCAAGGAAACCTCGGTCGTATCGATGATCGGGGCGACCGACCTGATGCGTCGCCAATCGATCATCAGCGGTACGACATTCCGATATTTCGAACCGTTGCTGATCGTCGGGGCGACCTACTACATTTTGGTCAAAGTCCTCAGCATCGTCGGCAAACGCATCGAAAGGAAGCTCAAATATGATTAAGCTCGAAAACATCAAGAAGGATTTCAAAGGTACGACGGTTCTGCAGAACGTGAACGTGACCTTCGAAAACGGCAAGACGTATGCGATCATCGGTTCTTCGGGCGCCGGTAAGAGCACCTTACTGCGATGCATCAACTACCTTGAGAAGCCGACCGAAGGGCTGGTCTGGCATGATGATCTGGAACTCACGAAGAATCAGGACAAGCTGCCGCAAGTCCGCGAGAAATGCGGGATGGTCTTCCAATCCTTCAATCTGTTCGCCCATCTGCGCGCCGTCGACAACGTCTCCTTCGCGCTGAAAAAAGTGAAGAAGATGAACGATGAAGAAGCCAAAGCAAGAGCCATCGAACAATTGACCAAAGTCGGGCTGGCCGAGCGCCTCAACAATTATCCCCATCAGTTATCCGGCGGCGAGAAACAGCGCGTCGCGATCGCCCGGGCCTTGGCGATGAATCCGCAAGTCATGCTGTTCGACGAACCGACCTCCGCCTTGGATCCGGAAATGACGCAGGAAGTCCTGCGCGTCATGAAAGACCTCAACCATACCGGCATGACGATCATCATCGTCACGCATGAAATCAATTTCGCCAAGGAAGTCGCCGATGAGATCATCTTCATGGATAAGAGCGAGATCCTCGAGCAGACCGATACGAAAACCTTCTTCAGTCAACCGAAAAGCAACCGGGCCAAGGAATTCCTGGCCAATATGATCTAAAGAAAGAGAGCAAAACCATGAAAAAAATCCTTGTCATCGTCCTCGCCGCCTTGTTGTTCGCAGGCTGCACGCAAACCAAAACCAAAGGGGAATTGAAAATCCTCACATCTTCGGGTTATCCTCCGTTTGAAATCGTCGACACCAACGGCGCCTTAGCCGGTTTCGACATCGATCTGGGCAACGCCATCGCAGCGCAGATGGGCTATACCGTCAAATGGGTCGACATGGACTTCGACGGCATCATCGCCGCCCTCAATGCCAACCAAGGCGACATGTCGCTGGCCGGATTCAACGCGAAAGCGGGCCGCGGCGTCGACTTCTCCGATTCCTACTACAACGACGGGAAGAGCCCGTACTGGGTCTTGACCTTAGCTTCCAACAAATGGTCGAAATCAAGCGACCTGATGAACAAAACGGTCGGCATCCAAATCGGAACCGTCCAAGCCGCCGCCGTCGATCTGATCGCGACCGACTACAAACTCACCAAAGACGCCCGTAAGGACATCGGCCAGATGGTCCAGGAAATCATCAACGGACGGATCGACTGGATCCTGGTCGACAAAGTTGTCGCCGACCAATATATCGCCAGTTATCCGCAGATGACGACCTTCGAACTGCAGGACGCCAAGTTCACCGAGATGTCCTACAACGCCGTCGCTTTACCATTAGGTTCGAAATTGACCCCGGCCGTCAACAAGGCGATCGCCGCGCTCAAGAAAAGCGGGAAGCTCGACGAGTTGATCGCCAAGTGGTTCACGACCAAGTAACTTGTCCTTGCATAATCGCTTATGGTATAATGCCATCGGGTGATAACAAATGGCACAAGAATATGTCATGATCCAGCCGGATCATATGCATCTCGGACAAATCGCGCTGACGAAAGAAGTCTTCGAGATGATCGCGAAAATCGCATGCGAAGAAGAAGAAGGAGTCGCCGGATTGGACTTAGGACCACTGAAACATCCAGTCGTCTGTAAGATCCAGGACAACCTGCTCAACGTGCATGTGGATGTCAAAATCAACTATGGTCAGAACGTAAGCCAGGTCTGCGAGAAACTTCAGTCGAAGATCTTCCAGGCGGTTTACCAGATGACCGATCTTAAATGCAACCTGATCGATATCCGTGTCGCAGGATTCGCTTTCAACGCCCACTAGGGCGTTTTTTTTGCGGGTAAGTGGCTAGCTTGAGGGAAACATGGTAAAATAGACACGATAACGGAGGAAGTTTATGAAACGACACATACAGCGCAGGAAGGCGATGGAATGCATCTACCAGCACCTGCTGCTGAAGAAGGACATCCAGGATGTATTGACGGAAAACGGCATCTTCGGATTGACGCCGGAAGAACAATTCGTCCGTGAAATCTGCCTTTTGGCGATCAGGGATAAAGAAGCGAACATCGCGGCGATCAACGGAAAACTGAAAGACTGGGACTTCATACGCTTAGGCTTCGTCGAACAGGCGATCTTACTGTTAGCGCTGGGCGAATACGCTTTCGCCGATGTCGAGCGGACCGTCGTCATCAACGAAGCGGTCGAACTGGCGAAGGAATTCGGCGATGCGGACGCTTATAAGCTGATCAACGGAGTGCTCGACCAACTATGAGCCAAGCGGTATGGAGCGTCAGCTCCTTACTTCAATTCATCAAGCTGAAACTGGACAACGACGCGGCTCTGACTTCGGTCTGGCTGAAAGGGGAGGTGTCCAATTTCACCGCCCATCGCAGCGGCCACTGGTATTTCACGATCAAGGACGAAAGCGCGCGCATCAGCTGCGTGATGTTCGCCAACCAGGCTTCCAAAGTGACGTTCTTACCGAAAGACGGCGACCAGGTCCTGCTGAAAGCAGGGGTGTCGCTCTACGCCGCCCAAGGCCAGATGCAGTTGTATGTCACGCTGATGCAGAATCAAGGCATCGGCGATCTGTTCCAGAAGTTCGAAGCCTTGAAGAAGAAACTACATGCGGAAGGATTGTTCGACGA
>JBAVGP010000114.1:0-4298 GCA_049684955.1 Erysipelotrichaceae bacterium | reverse complement strand
CGCGTATTCAGGCGTTCGAAGGGCTCGTCATTGCCCGTCAGGGTAGTGGTGTTGCGGAAACGATCATCGTTAGAAAAATGTCATCCCAGATCGGGGTAGAACGCATATTCCCATTGCATTCGCCGATCATCAGTTCGATCACCGTCGTCCGTCGTGGTAAAGTTCGCAGAAGCAAACTGTTCTACCTGCGCGGCCGTTCCGGAAAGGCTTCGCGCCTCGTCGAAATCCGTTAATAGAAGCCGGGCAACCGGCTTTTATTCTATCCAGGAGGTTTATGGAAAATCCAAACCCGATCAAACCTAAAAAAGAAGATCACTTCGGACTCGTCGAATTCGGTAAGTCGCTGATTTTCAGCATCATCTTCGTCATGCTCTTCACGACTTTCATCGCCAAGCCGATCCGTGTCAACGGGTCTTCGATGTATCCGACCTTGATCGACAAGGAACTCGGCTTTTCGAACGTGCTGACGCTCAAAGTCAACGGGATCCATCGTTTCGACGTGGTGATCGTGTATGTCGACCAACTGCAGGAGTATCTGGTCAAGCGCGTCATCGCGCTGCCTGGCGAGACGGTCGAATATAAGCACGAAACCCTCTACATCGACAACAAGCCCATCGAACAGAGCTTTCTGGATGCGGCTTACGTCGCGCAGATCAAGAAATCGACCAACTCCGACTTCACCAGTTCCTTCGGGCCGATCACGGTCAAACCGGGCGAAGTCTGGCTGATGGGCGACAATCGTCCGTTTTCCAGCGATTCACGCCGCTTCGGGGCGTTCCCGATCAAAAAGATTGTCAGTAAAGACGCGTACATCCTCTTTCCGCTCAATCAAATCCGCATCGTAGCGCAGTAAGGAGGGCAGTTATGACGATTCAATGGTATCCGGGGCATATGACGCGGGCCAAACGGGAGATCGAAGAACGCCTGAAAATGGTCGATATGATCATCGAGTGCCGCGACAGCCGCATCCCGCTTTCTTCGCAGAACCCGCTTTTGGTTTCGCTGACCATCAATAAACCAAGGCTGATCGTCCTGACCAAAAAGGACAAAGCCGATAAAACACAGACCGAGGCATGGATCAAAGCGTTGAGCGACGACAACACGAAAGTGCTGGCGCTCGACCTTTTCAACGACGACGTAAGGAATAAAATCGTCGAAGGCTGCAAACTGGCGATGAAACCCAAGTTCGACCGCTGGGCCGCCAAAGGCATTCGTCCGCGCAAGATCCGGGCCATGGTTTTAGGTATCCCGAATGTCGGGAAGTCGACTCTCATCAACCAGCTCGGTAAACGCAAAGTCATGGTGACGGCCGACCGTCCGGGTGTTACGATGTCGCTCAAATGGGCCAACGTCCATCCCGACCTCGATCTGCTGGATACGCCGGGGGTCTTGTGGCCGCGTTTTGACGACCGCAGCGTCGCGATGAACCTCGCCCTCACCGGCGCCATCAAGGACGATGTCCTGCCGTTGGAGGAAGTCGCGTTCCAAGCGCATTCGTTTCTGCGGAATTACTATCCCGACCGCGTTGAAAAGCGCTATGAATTATCCTTGTGCGAGGATCCGGTCGAATTCTTCACCAATCTGGCGATCAAACGTTCCTATCAGAAAAACGGACAACCGGATATCGAACGCGCAATGCATACTTTGGTGCGTGAAATGCGTCAGGACGAATTCGGTCCCGTGACCTTGGAGCGCGTGCCATGATCCATGCGCTTGAAACCCGCAATTGGGAAAGTAACTGTAATGTCGCCGGCATCGACGAAGCCGGCCGGGGACCCTTAGCCGGACCCTGCGTCGTAGCCTGCGTCGTCCTGCCGATCGGTTATACGCATCCGACGATCAACGATTCCAAACAGCTTTCCGAAAAGAAGCGGGAAGCCTGTTATGAGGATATCCTGCGCGATGCCCTCAGCATTTCGATCATCGCCGTTTCCGAAGCGACGATCGACAAAGACAATATCTACCAGGCGACCAAGCATGCGATGATTAGGTTAGCGGAAAACGCGCCGGCCGATCTCGTTTTGACCGATGCGATGCCATTTTCGATTGAAGGCAAGGAAGTCGTCGATCTGATCAAAGGCGATACCCTGAGTATCTCGATCGCCGCCGCCAGTATCGTCGCGAAAGTGACGCGCGACCGGCTGATGGTCGGTTACGACCTGTTTTACCCGAAATACGGTTTCGCCCAGCATAAGGGCTATCCGACCCAGGCGCACATCGAGGCGATACGCGAATACGGCATCCTGCCGATCCACCGTATGACCTATGCGCCGATCCGTGAAATCGACCAGCTCCGGCTATTCTAGACGGAGTTTTCTTTTTCAGTGCATATCGGATAGGGGAGTGATGTGATGAACCGTGAAACCTTGATCGCCTACAGTATGAAATATGGCGGTGATCCGCACCGCATCGCCAAAGCGATACGATATGATGAGGAAATCAGACTGCCTCTTGTCTTTCCACGCTGCGTCTGCTTGTTGGACGAGGAATATCCGAAGCTTTTTCGCACTTTGCGTCATCCGCCGTTTGTGATCTATTACCATGGGGACTTATCGCTACTGGATCAGCAAGGCGTCGCCATCGTCGGCAGCCGCGAGGCGACGCCCGATGCGCTTGAAAACACATTCCGTATCGCAAGTAGCCTTGCTTCCCGTTATGTCATTGTCAGCGGGATGGCACGCGGCATCGATACGGCCGCCCATCTGGCTGCCTTGGAAACCGGGACTACCGTCGCGGTGCTGGGCAGCGGGATCGACTTTCCCTATCCTCCGCAAAACCGCGACCTTTATGCCTCCATCTGCCTCAACGGACTGGTGATCTCCGAATATCCGGGCATGACGCGACCCTTGAAGCACCATTTTCCGTACCGCAACCGCTTGATCGCGGCCGCCGTACGCGGCATCGTGGTGACGCAGGCGACATGTAAAAGCGGCACGATGCTGAGCGTCAAGGAAGCACTTGAGCTCGGCCGGGAGGTCTATTGCCTGCCATATCCCTATAATAGTAAGGAAGGGGCGGGATGCAACCTTTTGATTCAGCAAGGGGCGACGATATTGACAAACGACGGCGATTTGGACATCATATAGTGAATACATGTTGACAAAGCCGATATTCTGTTTCAAACTGAAACCCGATAAGAAATGGAGACGTACATGAAAAAACTCGTGATTGTGGAATCACCTTCCAAATCGAAAACGATCGAAAAATACTTGGGGGCCGACTTCGAAGTCGTATCGTCCAAGGGACATATCCGCGACCTCGCGACCAAGGGGAAAGACGGGTTGGGCGTCGATGTTGAAAACGACTTCAAACCGACCTACGCCATCAGCAAGGACAAGACCGACGTCGTCAAACAACTTAAAGCGAAAGCCAAGAAGTGCGACGAAGTCTATCTCGCGACCGACCCCGACCGCGAAGGGGAAGCCATCTCCTGGCACTTGGCCGATGAACTCGGTCTGGACACGAATCTGATCAACCGCGTGGTTTTCAACGAAATCACCAAGACCGCGGTCTTGGAAGCGTTCAACCATCCGCGCACAATCGATATGGATCTGGTGAGATCGCAAGAAACAAGACGTATCCTCGACCGCAACATCGGATTCAAACTCTCCAAACTCCTCTATAATAAGATCAAGTCGAAATCGGCCGGACGCGTCCAGTCGGTCGCCTTGAAGCTGATCGTCATCCGTGAAAAGGAAATCCTCGCGTTCTTGGCGGAAGAATACTGGACGATCCATGCGGTCTTTGAAAAAGACGGACAGGAATTCGACGCGGTCCTCGAAAAAGTCGACGGTGCCAAAGCCCATCTCGCGAACAAGGAAGAAACAGATACGATCCTGGCCCGCTTAAGCAACGGCTACGATATCAAGACGGTACGCAAGCAGACCCGCAACAAGGATGCGAAACTGCCGTTCATCACTTCCACCTTACAACAGGAAGCCGCCAACAAACTGAACTTCTCGGCGAAGAAGACGATGCGGACGGCTCAGAAACTCTATGAAGGCGTGAACCTGCCTTCCGGCATGGAAGGGATGATCACCTACATGCGTACCGACTCGACACGATTGAGCAGCGCCTACCGCGACAGCGCGAAAGCTTTCATCAAAGAACAATTCGGTGATAAATACCAAGGCTTCTACCGCGTCAAGAATGAAGAAAGCAGCCAGGACGCCCATGAGGCGATCCGTCCCACGCATGTGGAATATACCCCCGAAAGCATCAAAGCCCATTTGACGCCGGATGAATACAAACTCTATAAACTGATCTATGCCCGCGCTTTGGCTTCCTTGATGAGCCCG
>JBAVGP010000113.1:0-5931 GCA_049684955.1 Erysipelotrichaceae bacterium | reverse complement strand
TCCTTATACAACACGAAGATCAGAACGGATATGAAGAGATAAGCGCCGATCGATGCGAAGTAGCCTAGTTTCTTCACGGAGTATTCATAGCGTTTGCGGGCGATGGCATCGTAACCGTTTAAGCGCGCCGCGAAGTCGGGATGCGACTCGATGCGCAGGATGCGGATCAGAAACGGATCCAATGAAGCTAATGAAGTCTGCAATGTATTGCCGGCCCCAAGTTCGTCGTACATCGACACCGCGATGCCTGCCAAAATCGGTTCTTTCGGATAATCTGATATCGTCAGACAGATATCGCGGGTCGATAAACCCAGCGCATGCAGTTTCGCGATGTGGAAAGCCATTCTGCGGCTGAGCGCGATCGACCAGGGATTGTTGGGTAAGGTTGCGGACAGTTTGGCGAAGATTCGCTGGGGACGGGTCGCGAGACGATAGATAACACGAATTGAAAGAATGAGGATGAATACACTGAAAACGATGAACAGCGATTGAAGGGTCTGCAGCGGAATCATCGTTCCCATCTGGAATAATGTGCGGTTGGCTTCGATCGTCACGGCGATCACGAAAAGATACATGGCTGATACGCAGTATCCGCTCACGATCAACACCATCGGATATGCGAGTGTCCGCAGCAGACTGCCGGTTTCATGCGCGCTGCGTACGCGCAGCTGCAGACAGAGTAAAAGTGAAAAGCCGAAACCGAAACGTGTTTCCGTTTGACGGAAGAGTGCCATCCGTCTCTTTTGGATGAAACGTGCGACGGTCTTTTCATCGTGGAGCGTATGTCCGATCGCTGTTTCGACTTCTTCTCTTGAACAGCCTGATTCCAACAGGTCGAGCAGGAACCCGGCATCTTCGATGCGCGCTTCCCCGCTTTTCAGAAAAGACTTTAGGATTTGGAATATCTTATTGGATGATTTCAAGTTCGAACCGGACTTTCCGTTTTCCGTTTTCATCCGCCTCCATCCGTTGGTAGACGATGCCTTCCAACGCATTGTCCAGGTCTTCTTCGGTGACACCGAAATTGCGCATGCGCGTCGTTATTTTCGCGAGATTGTTGGCATGCAGGGTCGATAAGACCAGATGTCCGCTCAAAGCGACACGGATCGCGGCTTTCGCTTCCTGTTCGTCGCGGATCTCTCCGATGACGATGACATTGGGGTCATGCCGCAACACTTGTTTGATCGCTTCGTTGAAACCGAAGTTTTTCTGCGGATTGACTTGCAGCTGGACGATCCCTTCGAGATAGACTTCGATCGGGTCTTCGATCGTCACAATCTTGCGCGGAATCAGATAACTGAGGCATTGGTAAAGAGTCGTCGTCTTGCCGCTGCCGGTGGTGCCGGCAATCAGCAATAAGCCTTGTTCCTTCGCAAGCATCTTCATCATCGTATTCTTTTGTCCCTCGTTCTCGAATAAGGAATCGAACTTCAAGGTGAAATACGGGTTCAGGATGCGGATCACGATATTCTCGGTGTTCCCCGACCGTACATGCGCGACCCGCAAAGCATAGGTGCGTTTCATGAATTGATAATTCATCCGGCCGGTCTGCGGCCGATGGCTGTCCATCAGATCCATGTCCGCCCTGAATTTCAGGAAGCGGATGAGCGCCGCGCTCACGCTTGTTCGATAGCGCAGCATCCCCGTGGGACTGCGGACTTCGACGGTCATGCACTCGTCGACCAACGTAAGGTGGATATCGCTGGCTTCATGCTTGATCGCGAAACGGAACAATTTGGCGAATTCTTCTTCCATCGGGATACCTCAATCCGCTGTATGCGTCATCGGGTATTCCTCCTATGAAAAAAGCCCCCGCAGGAGCTATTGGATTAAAAATGGATTGGTTTTCAGCTCGCGGCCGATCGTCGTCTCTTCGCCGTGTCCGGGATGGACGATCAGTTTCGGATCCAGCGTCTTGATGCGGGCCAGGCTGCGTTTCATTTCACGCTCACTGCCGCCGTCCAGGTCGGTCCGTCCGACGCTGCCTTGAAACAGTACATCGCCGCAGAACAGATGGCCTTCCAGTTCGATCAGGACCGAACCTTTGGTATGCCCCGGAGCTTCCCAGATATGCAGGGTCGTCGTGCCGAGTTTCAAAATCCCTTCACTCAAATACATGAGCGGACTCTTGACCGTGATCATTTTACCGGCCATGCCGTTCATCGCGTTGCCCAGCAGTACTTCGTCGTCGGCGTGCAGATAGACCGGGCAGCGATAGGTTTTCACCAGTTCGTCGACCGCGCCGAAATGATCGAAATGACCATGCGTCAATAGGATCGCCGTGACCTTGGCATCTTCCCCCAGATAGGTCCGAATGCGCTCGGGACGCGCCCCGGGATCGAGGATCAGGATATCTTCGTCATGCTTGATGATATAACAGTTCGCTTGGTGCAACCCGAGCGGGATGCGATAGATTTCCATTGTTTTCACCTAACAAAAAAGCCGATCCGGCTTTTTTATTTCTTTTCCTTGTGTGCAGTCTTTTTATTACAACGCGGGCAATATTTGTTGACTTGCATACGGTCGGGATGTTTCTTTTTGTTGCGAGTATTGATGTAATTTTCCTCGTTACAAACGGAACATTTCAACATAATGTTTTCTCTCACTTCGATACCTCCTCGTCGTGCGTGTAAAGTATATCATAGGACAAAATGTTTTGCCATTATTTTTTGAAATAGGCGGCTAAAATGTTGCCGACCATTTCCTGACAGATATTCAGTTGGCTTTTGTCGTTCCACGCGTTGGGAACGCTGCATGCGATGGCGATCTGCGGCTTTTCGTAAGGGGCGTAGGCGATCATGTTGGAATTGGGGGTCGAGACGAGTTTTCCGTCCGCGGTGGTCACCAGATTCTGGGCGGTCCCGGTTTTCGCGGCGACGGTGAACGGTAAGGTGCTGATATGGCTGCGGCATAATCCATCTGTGACACATAGACGGAAACCCATCTGGACACGCTTCAGCGCAGCTTTGTTTTCCAATACGTTCAGGATCGTGACATCGTTCTGGTAGGTGACGATGTCGGTGTTCGCCAACACCGCGGAAGTGACCAGACGCGGCTGGACGCGGATCCCGTTGTTGGCGATAGTGGAGACATATTGCGCCAGCTGCATCGTCGTGTACGTGTCGTACTGACCGATTGCGAAGTCAAGCAGATGGCCGCCCATCTTTGAGGAACCGATATAACCGACCGCTTCGTTGGATGCGTCGATGCCCGTCAGCAAGCCCAGTCCGAATTGATTGTAATAGTAGCGCATCGTATCGAACGCGGAAACATCGATATTCAGCGGACCGTTGGGGACGTAGGTCGCCCCGCCAAGCCGCATCGCGATATTCATCATATAGACGTTGGAAGACATTGAAAGAGCCTGCAAGTCGTTGAGCGGTCCCAGGTTCTTCCAAGAGCCTTTGACCGGTGTATCCTTGATTTTGACCGGCGTATCCACGATGATTTCACCCGGGTGGATGACCCCTTCGCTCAAACCCATATAAAGGGTGGCGCCTTTGACGATCGACCCCGGAATGACCGCGTCGGTGTAGACGGATACGGGATCGTTATAGATGCTGGTCGTACCGCGGATCATGCCGGCGATCGCAAGGACATCCCCGGTCGACGGATTGACGACGGTCACATAGACTTTGTTCATGTATTTGCGGTAAGGATTGTTTTTCTCACGCGTCATGGTCGCTGCGATGATGGCTTCGACCTGCATCTGGAATTCGACATCGATCGAGGTGATCAGATCCTGCCCTTTGGATCCCGCTTCGATTTCGATGAGCTTGCCCAACCCGGTGGTCTTGTCATAGGCGATGTCGTAGATCGCCCGGTTCCCTTTCAGCAAGTCTTCGTATTCGAGTTCGATTCCGCTGCGTCCGAGGACGTCGTTGCGGGCATAATCCAACGCCAGGTAATAGAGCAGTTTCTCCGCCGGCAAGCCTTGTTTGGGGGTTGTGATGGTGCCTAAAAGGGTCGCCAGCAGATTACCGTAGGGATAATCGCGGCCCCAGTTGATGGCGATGTCGATGCCCGGGAACTGATCGCTGTGTTCGGTCAGATAGGCGGCTTCATTCAGTGTGATATCGTTCTTGATGATCTTGACGGTTCCGCTCGGCGGGGTGTCGATCGCGGATTTGACGACATAGGCGCGCCGCGTCCGATCGTCCAAGGTCTTCAGATCGATATCCGTGATGCGTTCCAGTTTCAGCATATAGATATCGTTGTCGCTCAGTTTCCCGCCGCTGTATTGCTTCCATTCGTCCGCCGTGATCTTTGCTTTCGCCAGATCGGGATATAATGAAATGTAAAGGTCTTTGAGATCACGCGGTTTCAAACCGCTGGCATCGATCTTGAACAGATCGACGAAGCGGTAAGCCAATTCCCATTCCTGCGCGCTGCTGACACCGTAAGGCCGCAGATAGGTGATCGCCAGCCGTTCGCGGTTGGCCACCAGGACGTTGCCGTTGCGGTCGAGAATCTCGCCGCGCGGGGTCGTGAAAGTCTGGTATTTCTTCGTATATTCCGCCAATTTCTCGGCATATTGTTTTTGGGAAAGGATCTGGACTTGGTAGAGGCGTACCCATACGGCGCTGAAAAGCAGGCAGATCACGACCATGAAAATCTGGATGCGGCGTGTGACCGCACGCGAAAGATCAAGCGGCTGACGCATCAGATCGCTGCTGCCCGTCCAGTTGATGGTCGGCTTATCCGGCTTTTTGAAATCGAAGAATTTTGGCATGGCGTACTCCTAGGTGTAATTATAATGCATTTCGTCGTCTTTGGGTATCTATGGTATAATTTTAGTCGAGGTGATGACATGTATACTCGCATGAAGACCCGCCCCGTCATGATCAAGAATCTGCAGATCGGCGGCCAAAACAAAGTCTGGATCCAATCCATGACCAACACGAAAACCAAGGACGTCGAAGCGACGGTATCGCAGATCCGGGCATTGCAGAGCGCCGGCTGTGAAATCGTCCGTTTAGCCGTCTTCGACGAGGAAGACGCCTACGCGATCAAGGATATCGTCAGCCAAGTGGATATCCCGCTGGTCGCCGACATCCATTTCAACTACAAGCTCGCGATCATCGCGATCCAGTCCGGCATCCATAAGATCCGCCTGAATCCGGGCAACATCGGCTCCGACGAACACGTCAAGGAAGTCGCGGAAGCCTGTCTGGCGTACAATATCCCGATCCGCATCGGTATCAATTCCGGTTCGCTGGAAAAGGAATTGCTGGAGAAGTACGGGAAACCGACGCCCGAAGCGATGCTTGAAAGCGCCAAACGGCATATCGGGATTCTGCATACCTACGGTTTCCATGATATCGTCTTGTCGTTTAAATCCTCCGATGTCCCGCTGACCATCGCGACCTACCGCTTAGCCGCCGAAACGCTCCCCTACCCTTTGCATCTGGGTGTGACGGAAGCCGGCACGATGCTGGGCAGCGCGATCAAATCATCCGCGGCCTTGGGCGCTTTATTGATGGACGGGATCGGCGATACGCTGCGCATCTCGGTCAGCGACGAACCGGTCGAAGAGATGAAGATCGCGAAACAACTTCTAAAGTGTTTCGGACTCTATGATAAGACACCCAATCTGATCGCCTGTCCGACCTGCGGGAGATTGCAGTACGATATGCTGCCGATCGTGAAGGAAGTCGAGGAATACCTCAATACATTGAACACCGATGTGACGGTCGCAGTCATGGGCTGCGCGGTCAACGGTCCGCAGGAAGCCAAACGCGCGGATATCGGCGTGGCAGGCGGCGTCAAGGAAGCCCTGCTTTTCCGCAAAGGCGTCTATGTGCGTTCTATCAAACAAGAGGACATCGTCGTTGAACTTAAGAAAGAAATCGAAGAATTCATTAAAACGGGAGGTCATTCATCATGACTTCCCGTTTTTTCAATCTGTTTCATCTTCGCTTTCGCCTTACC
>JBAVGP010000112.1:0-8904 GCA_049684955.1 Erysipelotrichaceae bacterium | reverse complement strand
AGTTTAAGCATTCCCAAGGTGCTCGTGTGAAATGAGCAGCGTGGCAGACAGGGTTATCTGCCCGCAAACAGGAGACGATAATGAACTTATTCAGGCATGAGATGAAAGCTTATTGGAAAAACCTTTTGTTTTGGTCGATCGGGATGTTCGCGATGATCGGCGGCGGGATGATCGAATTCACCGGCTATTACAACGCCGAAAGCCCGGCGATGACGGAATTCGTGAATCGACTCCCGAAGGCTCTCTTAGCCATGTTCGGAATGGTGAATATGGAAATCACTTCGCTTTCGGGGTACTACGGGATGATGCATTTCTATCTGCTGATCATGGGTTCGATCTATGCGATCATTCTGGGCGCAGGGATTCTGGCCAAAGAAGAACGCGACCGGACCGCAGAATTTCTGATGACGAAACCGGTCACCCGCTCATGGGTTATGTTCTATAAACTGCTGGCCGGGATCGTGTATATCGTTGCTTTTGCGGTAATCGACTATATGATTTCCATCATTTTCATCATGGACGTCGCTCCCAAGGAAAATGTTACATTCGAGTTATTCTTATTGATCGCGTCGATGGCGCTGATCATGCTGGCGTTCTTCTGCGTCTCTTTCGGTTTGTCCGGTGTGATGAAGGATAACCGGAGATCCTCGAACATCATGATTTCGCTCATGAGCGCGAGTTATCTGGTTTCGGTCTACATGGATATGGTCGCGAAAACCGACTGGATGCGTCCGTTCGTCATATTCAAATATTTCAAGACGAATCAGATTTTCCTGGACCAAGCGCTGGAACCAGCCTTCATAGGTTACTGTGGAGTATGGATTTGCATCGGACTCGCGCTGGCTTTCATCGGATATCCCAAGCGGGATCTGCGATTATGATGGAAATATAGGTCTTAGCTAATTATGAAAAAGGACTGAGATATGTTTCTCGGTCCTTTTTGATTGGATATAATGGTCAGTTTTCCACGTTGTAAAGGATGCGAAGCCCTTCTTCGACGGATGTGATTCCGCTGCTGATATAGTCGATGACTTCGTCCCGCATCATATGCATATGCTTGTCTTTCGCATATTTGCGCATATCATCCATACTGGCGTTTTTTGAAATCAGTTCCTGAAGCTTGTTGTCGACGAGTACGATTTCGAAGATCGCGGCCCGTCCTGAATAGCCGGAGTGGTTGCAGCGCGGACATCCTTCCCCGACATAGACTTGCGTCAGGTTCGTATCTAGCAACTGTTGTTCGCCGGTCGTCATCGGGATGGGTTTTCTGCAGTGGATGCAGATTCTCTTCACCAAACGTTGCGCCACGACGCAGACCAGCGAGTTCGCGACTTTGAAAGGCTCGACGCCCATATCGACCAAACGGACGACGGAAGATAAAGCGTCATTGGTATGGATGGTCGACAAAACCAAGTGGCCGGTGATGGCGGCGCGGATCGCGATTTCGGCGGTTTCGGTGTCACGTATTTCACCGATCATGATGATATCGGGGTCTTGACGTAAAATCGAGCGCAAGCCGGCCGCAAAGGACAGCCCCGCTTTCTGATTGACCTGTACCTGGGTGATGCCTTCGAATTTCCGTTCGATCGGATCTTCGACCGTGATGACGGTTTTCGTCGGCAAAGCCAGTTTCGACAGCATGGCATAGAGGGTCGTGGTCTTTCCGCTGCCGGTAGGACCCGTGATCAGAATGATTCCGTGGGGTACCCGGATCGCTTTTTCAAGCATTTCCAACGAAGAAGCGGACAAACCTAATCCCGACAGCGAATATTCGATATTCTGATCGGCGCCCAACAACCGCATGACGATGTTCTCGCCGAAAGTCGTGGGTAAGGATGAAACACGGATGTCGATCTTACGGAAATCGTAGTTGAATTGAAAACTGCCGTCTTGCGGGATGCGCTTTTCGGCAATGTTCATGCCGCTGAGGATCTTGACCCGCGTTGATATGAGCGAATGCATTTCATGGTCGAATTGGGTATGATTTACCATATCCCCGTCGATACGGAAACGTACCCGGGTGAAATTCTCTTCGGGTTCGATGTGGATATCGCTTGCGTTGAGACGATAGGCTTCCATGATCAGATTCTTAACCATCTTTACGATCGGTGAGGAATCAAGGTTCTCTTCGGTCTCCACTTCTTCGTCTTTGGGCTTCGCTTCTTCTCCGATTTCGATCTTGTCGCCGTTTTTCTTCGCATAGAGGCGGTCGATCGTCATGTCGATTTCGTTCTTCGTCGCAAGCACGGTTTTGACCGATAGTCCGGTGATCGTACTGATGTCATCGAGAGCGGATAGATTGAAGGGATTATAGGTTGCCAGCGTCAGCGTCCCTTCCGAGACACGCAATGGCGACATGTGATAAGTTCTGGCCAGTTTTTCGGGAAAGACACGGATGGTTTCCGGATTGGTGCTGATGGATAGATTATCAAGAAAATCAATCGCGAGGCTCTTTGCGAGCACACGCAAAACATCTTTCTCTTTCGCGAATTGGTTGTCGATGATGATATGAAAAGTCGCTTGTCCCGTTCTTTTCTGGATCAGACTTACTTCTTCCAGTTGTTGCGGGGTTATGATCTTTTCAGATACCAGCAGTTCTTCAAGGGATAAATGTTTCATTGGATCGTCTCCGGGATTTTTCAATAGGCTTGATCAGGCAATGGATATATTTCCGAATCAAAGCACTTTCTTTTTATATTACATCGAAGTAGGAAAACATGCACGACAAACACGCGGATTCACGAATATTGCGGGATAAATCAAGGCTGGAAAGTGAGTTTCGCCATCGAATAGATATCGAAGGTCAACTCGACATTCAAATCCTTGAAATCATAATCGGCCGTCGTGATGATGGTCGAGTTATCCAATGCGTTGATGGCATCGCTCATGCGCTGGAAATCAGCGAACGACATGCCCAGGATATAGGTGATTTTGGTCTTCAGCAGTTCGGATTCCGTCGTCGGGAAAGTGACTGCCGGAGTGATGATCGCATTGTATTCGTCGATCAAGGCCTTGATTTTATAGGTGGCCACTTCTTTGGCGCCAAGTGTCGTCTTGGGAACGACGACCGCCGTCTGCGTCACTTCAAAGTACTGGAAGCGGACATTGAACTGCGACAAGAACGGAACGAAGAAGGCTTCCTTCTGTGCCGCCGTGGTATCATCGAAGAATTGCTTGAACTGGGTTTCAATCTGCGCCTGGATATCCAGCTTCTGCTTCGCCACGGATTCCCGCAGCGGAAGCGTCGCTTTCGTCGTTTCTTCCTGGATGCGCAGTTCTCTCAGATGCTGAAGATTCGCCTCGTTCTTCTTGTCCATCGGAATGAAGATAAACGTCCAAATCAGATAGAAGGCTACGAAAATCCCCAGCCATTTTAAAATCGCCATGTCACGTTTTGAGATTTTCATGTTATTCAACTCCTTTGAGAAGGATCGTGATCTCGCTGGTGAAACCGCCTCCGGTGATGGAGCGATACGTGGTGTAGCTCACATCTTCAAAATATTTCAGGTCCGACAAGGCCAGTACATAACGGTAGAACTGGGTCGAGTTATTCGACGCCAGCGCGATTTTGATGCTTCGATCTTCGAATTTCAAGGAAGTGATCCGCATATCCGCCGGTTTGACGGAATAGATCTTCGTGATGCTTTCCTGCGTGAGGCGCGGAATGCTGTCGAGGACTTTCTTGATCCCTTCGATCTCGACGCTGATCGCTTTGATCTCGGTGATATTCTTCTGATTCGTCGCGATTTCACTCATGACGCTTACAACTTCGGGGCGAGAGAGATAATCCTCGATTTTCTTGATTTCCGTCGAGGTCTGATAGCTCACAAACATCTTGTAGGCAAAGAGCAAGACCATGACCACGACGAAGAGTGTGATCGCCGGATTGAACAGTTTCTCGGGATCCAGCAGATGTTTCTTGATCTTGTAGAACTCATTGTAGGAATCCAGGAGATCGATGTCTTTTTTACGTTTCTTACGCGAAGAGAGCAGGACGCCCAATGCATAGACATAC
The DNA here is from genome assembly GCA_049684955.1 of Erysipelotrichaceae bacterium. Taxonomy (GTDB): domain Bacteria; phylum Bacillota_I; class Bacilli_A; order Erysipelotrichales; family Erysipelotrichaceae; genus GWE2-51-13. Next base: position 4,889 of record JBAVGP010000112.1, on the reverse strand, counting down.
AGTGAATCGAAGGTAAGCCCGTCGCATTCAAGCTGTTTCGGTTTGAAGAGGAGGCGGCTGCCTTGTGTGACTCTAGCATTGAGATATTTATTCAGTTTGGGAAGCACTTTTTTGTTGCCGATCAGGATCAACTCGTCTATTTCCGTCTTCTGGCCCTGCAATACGGCGAATTGCATCATCTTCTCAATATTTTCGGTGTAACTCTCGATGCTCGGGAAAATTCCCTGTTCAAGATTCGAAGTGAGTTTGGTGTTGCGGTAAAAACTATACTGCCCTTTTTCAAAGAGATATTGACGGATGTTCTGCAAGCCGACGTCGACGACCAAGGTGTTCTTGTCAATCGGGATCATCCCGGTCAGGTCGAGATATTTCACCAACGCATTGAGACCGACGTCGATCTGACTGATGCCGAGCCCGATCTGTTTGAAGAACTCGACATACTCGTTCAGTGAGGATGCAAGCACGGCCGAGGCCAGTATCTTGTTGAACTTGTTTTCGCCTTCCGAAGATTCACCGATGATCGCATAATCGATGAGATATTCCGGTGTCAAACTGAGGGAGTTCACCAATTCGTTGCGGATCAGGGCGGCGGTGTACTTCGCGTTTGTTTTCGGGATGACCATATCGCGATAAATCACGGAAGAAGTGCTCATACAGAGATGGATCTTGGTGTTCTTTTCCTTATACATCATGAAAGCGGAGGACAGCGTTTCAAAATTCTCCTCGTTTGCGATGTGTGCTTTCCAGTTATCGGAAATCTCGAAAATTTTCGCTTTTTTCAAAACGAATTTCGTCATCTTCGATTCCCCTACCAGAAGAACCAGTGAGTTGTCTTTAATTTCTACGATCAGCATTCGATTTCCCTCGCTTCCTATTTGATGTAATCATACATTTGGAACATCGGTTGAACGATCGACACGACGATGACACCGACGACGACGCCCATGACGATCAACATGATGGGTTCCAGCAAGGCGACCATTTTGGATAAGGCCGCATCGGCTTCTTCATCGAAGTAGTCGGCGGTGCTGACCAGAATATCGCCCAAAGCCCCGGTTTCTTCACCGACATTGATCATCGAACTCAACATCGGTTCAAAGACATTCAGGCGGTCGATCGCTTCGGAGATATATTCACCGTGCGACACCCGGACCGCGACTTCGGCGAACATGCTTTCGATGTAGGAATTGTTGAGGATCCGTCCGGTCGCTTCGATCATCGGCAACGTCTGTATCCCGCTCAGATATAAGGATGCGAAGGAACGTGCGCAACGTGCGGAATAAATGGTCCGGTTCAGTTTTCCGATGACCGGTATCTTCAACAAGAAGCGGTCATATTGGATCCGGAAGGCAGGCACGGTCAGCAGGAAGGCGAATCCGGTGATTAATCCGAATACGACGGCGATCAGCACATACCAGCGGGTGGTGATGAAATGACTGACTCCCATCAGCATCTTCGTTAAGAACGGCATGTTTTCCGGCGGGAACACTTTCGTGATGCTCGGAAGGACGAATGTCACCAGGATGAGGACGACCGATACAGCCACCACCGCCAGGATGATCGGGTAGGTGCTGGCGCTTTTCACTTTGTTTTTCAGCTTCATTTCCTTTTCGAAATGCGTCGACATGATGGCAAGCGAACGGTCCAGCGTCCCGCTGGATTCCCCGGCCGCGACCATGTTGATGAGGATATCGGGGAAGACTCCGCCTTGTTTCTTCATTGCGGAGGATAATGAATTGCCGCGCTGGATCTCCTGCGCGATTTTTCCGTAAATCTTCTTGACGGCCGGCGTACCGGAGCGTTGCTGGATGATGTTGATGCCTTTCAGGATGGATACTCCCGCCAGGATCATCGCGCTCAACTGTCGTGAAAACACGATCAGATCGCGTGTTTTCAATTTGCTTTTACTGGTTTTGCGGACGACTTTATACTTGATCAGGAACATCGATCGTTCCTTGATCATCGTGAAGATTTCATCCGGCGATTCCATCGCCGAAACATCCGTGATGCGCTTCCCGCTCGCGTCGATGGCTGTGATTTTATATAGTTTCATGGTTTCTCACTCAATTCTCCGTGACAGCCCCTTCGATGGTTTCCGCCGAACCTGGAACATTGTTCGATTGTTCGGTGACGGGAAAATCGATGGAGAACGGGAAGGACTCTTTATTGACTTCGATGTATTGGACGATGGTATGCGGATTGGATATGATGAAATAATTACCGACGAGCGAACCGCGCAACTCGGCGTTGGAATCGATCGTCAAGGTCGCGAACGGGGCATAGAATAAAGCTCCGTTGATGATCGCGTTCGCCGAGAAATTGACGAATTTCCCCGCGGTCACGATATGCCCTTTGAAATTGGCGCTCTTCACGTCGATGTTGACATACTGCGCCAAGATGCTGCCGTAGAAGAGTTGGAGATTCGAGAAACCCAGCGTCGGATAATTCGCGACATCGGCCGCGGCGATATGCGGCGTCCGTAGATAGAAAAGGAATTTGGTATAATCCGGCGTATCCGATAAGCAGGCGCCTAACACATTTCCGCAGACCGAGAATTTCGGACCGAGGTCCATCGTTCCGTTGCCGTATTCGAACACCAGTAAGAGTCTTCCGGTCCCGATGACACGAATCTTACCCGAGGCATTGATATTTTTCACGACCAGCATTTTTTTAGTCAACGCTGTTCCGCGGCTGCCGAGATTGATGATCACCGTTTGACCATCCGCCATCGTGAGGTTTTCCAGATAGGAATAACTGAAGACATTGATCGTCGCCTGGTTGTTGACGAACGTATAGGGTGCGATCGTCGTCGGGGTCGTGGACGGGATGATTGGAAAATTGATCACCGGAAAAATGAAGTTCGCCGGCATTTCAGTGATCCGATTGCCGACGCGGGTCGGATTCTTCACCGCAGCGCTTCGTCCAGCCGGGACGAACACCCTATTAATCTGATCCTGCGTCGAACTGATGTCGATGAACGTACCATCAAGCACATTGCTGGCGACCGGTCCGATGATGGTCGACTTCTGATCTCCCAGAAGCATTCCACGCTGGGTCAGCACCGCTTTACCGATGATCAGACCCGGTCCGCTGCGGGAATAGTTGAATCCGATTTCTTTGGAAAGCGATCTGGATACGCCGTTGACATTACTTGTGCTCGTCAATTTATAGAAGATATAATCCGGATATAAGTCGCTTCCGGTGCTGGGCGTCAGCGTCAAGAGCGCCGAATCATCGGTCGCCGTCTCGGGAAAAGTGATGGTGGCGGGAAGCAGCGTGAAGCGGCTTTCCAAGTTATTGAACAAATCGAACGGATCGGGATTGGGTACCGTGTTGGCCAAGGAATAGAAAATGTCCTTCAGCTGGGCACTGCGGATATTGAGTGCCGATTCGGCGACATAATACGCATTGGAGTAATTGTTCCCTTTGAGGGTCGTATTCTGGTTGCCGGACGCGATCATCATGATCGCCGACAACACGATAAAGATCGTTAAGAACACGATCATTACGGTCAGAATGGCGATCCCTTTACTTTTACCCAAGGTTTTACGCATTAGTAGTTCCCTTCCCGCAGATAATAGCGAAGTGTCGCGGAATTCGTCTCACCCCGGCGATCTGCGATGCTGCGGATCGAAACGGATAATTCCGTGTTATTGATCAGAAATGTAAACAGATCGATGCGCCGGGCGGTAATCACCGTATTGCGCTTGATCAGCTTGTTGGCGCTGTCATAACAGTACAATACCACACCGTCGCTTTGCGTCATGGACAGGCATCCGCTGCTCACCGACATCAGACTTGTCTTGCGGATATCCTTCTCAAGAGCGACCGAAACCAAATTGATCGCTTCTTGGTTTTCCACCTGTGAATTCTCATTCCCGTAGAAAACGACGCCGCTGGCGAAAATCGATGCCAGCACACCGCCGATGATCGCAAAGATCAACAGCGCGACCATCAATTCCACAAGCGTAAAACCACGGTTTGCCTTTTGCGGGCTATTGGTTGAAGGATGTTGCATAGATGGTTTCATAGCGCTTGATCACCTCTGAGTGATTGGTGGAATAGACTTTGATCGAAACTTTGACGAAATACTCATTGACCACAGTGATGTCTCGGGTGAAAGAAAGATCGATACGATAGGGTGCCGTCGTTTTTTGGCATGTGACGGTCGCAGCCGGTACGCTGTAAGTGGTCAAACCGGTGATCGCATCGATTGTCCACGTAAAACCGACACAGGTGAAACCGTCGATCGTCGCCACTTGATAAAGCGTATCATAATAGCCTAGATTCTGGCTGTCATTATAGATATTCTCGATTTCCGTCTGAGCCAGCTGTTTGGACTCGTTGAACGCTTTGGAGGATAGGTCCATATTCCTTGAAACAATGAACACAGGGAAAACCGCTCCGACCATGAGAGTCAGCAGGAACAATGAAATCATCACTTCAAGAATCGTCATTCCGGTATGTTTTTTCAACATGCGCTCACCTGCTAGAATTATAGCACTATAATTCATGACAGGTGTATCGGTCATTTCATTTCCGGTGAAAGTGCAAGGTTTATCCGCCTTTTCCCGGTTTATTGGGATGCCGGATATTCTTTGACATTCAAAATTGAATAAATACTAATCCTGTCTATCCGTTGCTATATGTGTTATCCTGTATGTGTAACGATGTTTCATATAATAAATAGGATATTTATCAGAATTATTTGACGAATATATTCTAAAAATCATCAATCCTACAAACCACTTGAGGAGGTGAACTAGATGAGACATAAAAATAAACTGGGTATGACCGTGCTCGCCGCATGGTTGGTCGCAACCGGCCTTCTGTATTTCTTGAAACTCCCCGTCGCGCAGACCGGAATGATCATGGCGATTGGTGCCATC
>JBAVGP010000111.1:0-8697 GCA_049684955.1 Erysipelotrichaceae bacterium | reverse complement strand
GTCGCCGTGACCGTACGGATAACGGGCGTAAGGTAATTTCGCCATGCATTCCGCAAGCAGGAAGATGCCGACTTTCTTATCCATCTTCGCCGTTTCCAGGCGTATTTTACGGGCCGCGAGTTCGGCGGAACGATACGGCGGGATCATATTCTCCAACAACATGGGGTATTTCCCTTCGATCAGCTTGTTGATGACCGGGCAGAAGGAGGAAATAAGGTAAGGTTCGGTCTGATGTTTGATCTGGTCGAAGATTTCATTGGCGATCGCGCCGTCATAGGGCGAAAGATCGACGACTTCATCGAAGCCGAGATGCTTGATGGCTCCGAACAATTCTTCGATCTGATCGATGGAAGGTGCGGCAGCCAGTAGAGCCGAGGACACCAACGCGATCTTGACATCATAGTATTCCAGTTCGGCCAAGGTGCTTCCTTTGGCCAACAGACCCTGGTTGACACAGACGTCGACGCATTTCCCGCAATTGATGCAGCGGGAACGGTTGATCTTGACCCGCTCGTCGGTCATGGTGATCGCTTCAACCGGACAGACATGCAGGCATTTCAGGCATTTGCGGCATTTGGCCAACGTGTAGGTTACGACGCTCATTCATTCACCTTGAAAGCGATGTGCAATATGGTACCGCTTTGCGACGAGTTCAATTCGAAGTTATCCGCCATGCGCAGGATATTGGGTAACCCCATCCCTGCCCCGAACCCGAACTCACGGGCTTTTTCGTTGGCGGTCGACCATCCGGCAGTCATGGCTTTCTGAATATCCGGAATTCCCGGACCGATGTCTTGGAAGGTCAGGTCCAGGCTGTTTTCATCCATCGTCAGACGGACTTCGCCGCCGTAGGAATGGATGATCATATTGATTTCGGCTTCATAACTTGCCACTGCGATCCTTCGCAGCAGCGACGGTTCCAAGCCGATCTGTTTGAGAAACGATTTGATCTGACTCGATACTTTACCGGCATTGGAATAATCTTCGCGTCCGACCGGATAATGCTGTTCAATCATGGGTCACCGCGGATCGTAAGCCGAGTTCATACAGGATGCCGCAGGCTTCATACATCGTTTTGGGAGTACTGAAGACATTGATTTCCATGTCTTTCGCCAACTCGAGGTCTTCGGGGGTCAGATGCTTGTTGCGGACATAGATGATCGTATCGATATCCAGCATCTCCGCCGTACGCAAGGACTGGGCGTTCTGCAGACCGGTCACCAACAACGTGCGTTTGCAATCGGAATTGACCATCGCCAAGGCGTCGCTCATCAAGTCGGCAGCGAAAACATAGCGATACTCTTGATCCAAGACACGCGGATGACCAAGTATCAGCGTTTCCGCATCCAACTTGTGGGTCAGCGACTTGAGTTCCATATCAGTTCAGGGTTTCTTTCGCTTTTGCTTTGCAGTTACGCAGCATTTCGTCGACTTTCGGGTTATTGACAGCCTGCCCGATGACGACGCCATCGATGACGCAGACCGGAGCCAGACCGCAAGCTCCTAAACAGCGGGTCGCATCCAACGAAAACAAACCATCATCGCTGGTTCCGTTGACCGGACTGTTGGTCAGCTTCTGGATCTTTTCAAGCAGATCCTGCGCCCCTTTGACATAGCAGGCGGTCCCCATGCATACGTTGACGACATGGTCGCCTTTGGGGGCCAATGTGAAATTGGAATAGAACGTGACGACGCCGTAGACTTCGGCGACGGACGACCCGGTCGCGGCGCTGATCTTCATCATCGCTTCCATCGGGATATAACCCAAATCGTGTTGAATGTCGTGCAACATCAATTTGACCGGACCCGGCCGATCGGAATGGCGTTTGACGATTTCATCGATGATTTCCAAATATTTAGGTGATAAATTTTCCATACCCTATTCTCCTTTGTTATCGGTGACGGCTTGGTTTGCGGCCGTAATACCCTTACGAAACAACAAATCGATAAGCAGCGACAGCAGGATCATCCAGACGGTCCAGGCGAAGATTTCCGCCATGTCAAGCTGGACGCGTCCGAGGTAGAGCTGATGGCCGATGCCGGTCTGTACCTGCCCCAGGATTTCAGCCATGACGCCGACTTTCAATCCCAGGGAAAGCGCACCGCGCGCGCCCTCATATAATGCCGGACCGAGCATCGGCAAGGTGACCTTGACAAGCCGGTTGAAGAACGTTTCAGGATAGAGTTTGGCGACATCCGCAAGTTCGGGATTGATCGCCAGCATGCCTCCGTACACCGCCTGGTAAAGCACGGGATAGAGGATGAAGAAGACGATGACCGCGACGCTCCCTTCCGCTCCAAGCCAGATCAGCGCCATGAACATGTAGGTGATATTGGGGATGGTGCGGGTCAATACGACGACGGGGTGGAAATATTCCCGGAAAGTACGGTTGGTAGCGCTTACGATGCCGGTTACAAGGGCGCTTACGAAGGCGATGACGAAACCGAACAATACGCGCAGCATCGTGGCACCCAAACTAGTATACAATGAAGGATCACCGATTTGGCTCAACATCCGTGAAATCACCTGGAACAATTGTGGCAGTATCACATCGTTGCCGATTGCCATCGCCGCGAGTTGCCAGATCACCAGTATCGCAATCCAACTCGTCATTCTTCGCATGGAGTGTTCCCTTTCTCACGTAAAAAAACGGGCACGTTTTCACGTACCCATTATAACATTGCAACTTGCTAAATCGTTCACTAACTTACAAAAATTACTTCTACTTGTCAATGAATTCACTAACTGAATTCATCCCGAATAATTTCATGAAAGCTTCGATTTCCGAAGTCGCATCCTTCGCTTTCACGATCTTGATATTCATGCGTTTCCAGGCCGAAGCGATGATGGCCCCGCTCGCGACGCCGAGGTTCGCGGCTCCGATTTCATCCACCGAAGCACTGATGAGGTTGGGATCCGCATCGATCGTCTTGACAAACGCCGCGATCTGTTTGAAGCGTGCGTCGACCGCTGCACGCACTTTCTTGTCGGCGGCCTTTTTGATGAACAAGCCGGCTTGCGGGTAATTATCCAATCCGGTGACACCCTTCCACGCACTCTGCAGATCGGCGACGACATGCAAGGTCAAACCTTGCGCTTTCGCCTTGGCGATGGTCGCGGTGACAGCCGGTTCGGCCATCAGACCCAGATTCATTTTCTTGCTGAGCAATTGGACCTGTACATCGGAAACGGCGTTGTAGTAGATTTCCGTACGCAGATTGCCCAACGATGACTTGACGGTGTCCCAGATTTTTTGCGGGACGGCGGCTTGACCGAAAAGCGCCAAGTCCCCTGCCTGTCCGAGGGCGGCGGTTTCATCGCCGACCACATATAGGTTGCCCCAAGTCAGCACGCCATACAGGATATAATCGGAATTCCCTTTCGAGGCCAAAGTGATTCCCAGATTCACGGGGGCGACGATCACGTCGTAACTCCCCTTCACCAAGGCGGCGCCGATCGCTTCGGCTCCGTCGACGATCGTGATCTGGTCTTTCGTCTCATCCAACATCAGCGGGATGAGGGTGGCGGCGGGGGCACCGGTGGGGGTAAGAATATTCAGTTCGACCGGTTTCACTTTCGTGCAGGCGCTCAGCGACAAGATGCCGACGAGCAGGATGGCGATAAGTTTCTTCATAGGGTTTTCTCCCTGATTTCTTTATGCAGAGCATTGAAGAAGTCTTCGACCTTCATCGTGTTGCTTTCATTCTTTCCGTAACGGCGGACATTGACTTCCCCGTTGGCGTTTTCGCCGTCTCCGATGACCAATTGGACCGGGATTTTATTGATCTGGGCTTCACGTAAACGATAACCCAGTTTTTCATTACGTTCGTCGAGTTCGACACGGATACCTTCATCCATCATGCGGGCTTTGAGGGCTTCGCAGGCTTCCAGATGATAGTCGGGGTTGACCGGCAGGATCTTCACCTGGACCGGGGCCAGCCATAACGGGAAAGCGCCGGCGAAGTGTTCGATCAGGATGCCGATGAAACGTTCGACCGATCCGAAGATCGTACGGTGCAGCATGACCGGACGTTTCTTCTCGCCGTTGCTGTCGATGTAGGTCAGGTCGAAACGCACCGGCATGTTCATGTCGAGCTGGATCGTCCCGCACTGCCAGACACGTCCCAAAGAGTCCTGGATATGGAAATCAAGTTTCGGTCCATAGAAAGCGCCGTCGCCCGGATTCAGTTTGAACTCTTTGCCGGCCGCGCGGCATGCTTTCTCAAGGGCCGCTTCCGAACGGTCCCACACTTCGATCTCGCCGATGAATTTCTGCAGCGGGCGGGTCGAGAGTTCGATTTTGTAGGTAAGTCCGAATTTGGAATAGATACGGTCGATGAATTTGATCAGGCGTACGACTTCCCCTTCGACCTGTTCTTCGGTCATATAAAGGTGGGCGTCGTCCTGGGTGAAATTGCGTACTCTGAACAAGCCGTTCAATGCGCCGGAGGCTTCATGGCGATGGACCAAGCCCAATTCGCCCATGCGGATCGGAAGATCCTTATAGGAATGCATGCTGTTCTTGTAGACCAGCATGCCGCCCGGACAGTTCATCGGTTTGACGGCGAACATATGGTCGTCGATCTCGCTGGTGTACATGTTGTCGCGGTAGTTGAACCAGTGGCCCGAGACTTCCCACAATTGCTGACTCAGCATGATGGGTGTCTGGATGAACTGGTAGCCTTCTTTGACATGTTCCTCAAACCAATAGTTTTCCAAGGTTCTGCGCAGAATCAATCCGTTGGGCAGCCAGAACGGGAAACCCGGACCGAATTCGCTCATCATGAAGAGGTTCAGTTCGCGGCCGAGTTTCTTGTGGTCGCGCTTCTTGGCTTCTTCGATCATGTACATATGCTGGTCGAGGTCTTCCTGGTTGGCGAAACAGATCCCGTAGACGCGCTGCAGCATCTTATTGTTGGCATCGCCCTTCCAATAGGCTCCGCTGACTTTCAACAGTTTGAAGAACTTGAGCTGTTTGACGGTCTCGACATGCGGACCCCGGCATAAGTCGACGAATTCGCCTTGGCGATAGGTCGTGATGACGGTGTTCTCGTCATCCATCTGGTTGATCAGATCCAGTTTGTAGGGATCGTTGGCGAAAAGTTCCAACGCCTGTTGTTTGCTGAGTTCTTCGCGGATGATGCGTTTGCCGTCTTTGGCGATCTTCTTCATTTCGGCTTCGATCTTCGGGAAGTCCTCTTCGCGCAGCACGACATCCCCCAGATCGATATCGTAGTAGAAGCCTTCGTTGATGACCGGACCTACCCAGAAGAGCGCCTCCGGATACAATCGTTTGATAGCCTGGGCCATCATATGCGCGCAAGAATGGTTCAATACATTGAGTTCTTCGTTTTCTTTGATGTTGATCATGTTTTTCGTTCCTTTCGATAAAAAGACTCTCATCCTGTAAAAGGACGAGAGTCTCGCGGTACCACCTTCATTCACATCGCTGTGCACTTGATTCGTTAACGCCGACCACGGGGCTTTTTCATAAGCCCTACTCCCAAGTGGTAAATCGTTTCTCCGTGCGGAAGCTTGCACCAATTCTTCCTCGCTGGTCCACGGTTGCGGACGACTCATGTCTTGTTCTTAGTATCTATGTACTTTATACTCTTTTGAATGATAACTGTCAACTGAAAGTCATATCGAACATTCGAATTTGATAGATAATATCAATGTACTTATCCTTCTTTGAAAAACAGTCTGATTGTTTTCTTGCTGAATTTCTCCGGGTTTCTGCCTACATATATGGAGCCAGCTACATACATTGTCCAAAGGAGGAAGACACCCCCAACAAATAGATAAATCATCCATTCATCGCTCTTGCTCTGTGCATTTGCGTTTTCGAGTGTCAGGAAGACAGTCCCCTTTTGATCTTTAAGACTCATGACTTGATAATAGGGGATTCCTTCGTCAGCGTTATATTTCATCGCATAGACATCGAATACTGTTTTCCCATCGCATTCTTTCAATAAAAGCGTTGATTCTCCGTATATTTTTCATATGAGCTAATCACATAGGTCAAATCTGAAGGAGTTTTATAGAAAATCAGTTCCTTCTTATCAATCTGATAATATGTGAATGTTGTTTGTAAATGCTCCAAATTATCAATAGATATCGGAGACGATATTACAGCAATGAAGACAGTAAAGCCAATTATGATGGCGTAGAACAGTACGTAGAAAAATACAAACTCGCCGTAACTATCTACGTGTCCGTCAAATAGATCCAACCTTGATCTTTTAGCTTTGGGTATTTCGAATCCATCATGAGTATTGGCATATTGTATTTTCGTGAAATTGATGAACCTCCTGCCTCCGATTGCGATTTCATCAATAAAAATCGAATGCTTTCCAAAAAAGATTCTCGTATCCTTGCTTTCCCTGATTTTGGTAATGTCATAGTACGAATAGGTTTGTTTCCTTCCGAAGAAAGTTTTCCTAGTTATGTATTGTTTGTCATAAATGATTTCACCATTTAGCCATGCGATGATAAAGAAAGCTCCAGATAATGAAATACAGAGAAAAAACAGCGCCACCCAAACTTCTTTAGAAACAAAGTAGATTATCAAAGCGAAAATACCAAAGAATACGATCATCAGTATGCCGACAAACAATATCAGTCTAGGAAGTTTTACGATTCCTTCTTCGGAAATCTGAGATCTGTTTCGAAGCCATTTCATCGTTCCTGTCACAACCAACGAAATTAACGAGAGAGTAAGTACTCTGACAACTATTTCCTGCATCTTACTTTCCCCCTATCTTAAACATATTTTCCATGTTTGACAATATTGCTAATATATAAATGTTTCGATATCCTTCATCTTAGGAATGTTTCTTAGCATGCTCTACAACAATCATAAAGGATATGGTTGGCGTTTACAAACCTTAAATCTTAATCCTTGCCTATAATGTCTATACAACATCACTGACATTGTTGGAAAAGAAAAACAGACCTGAATCCTGATTGATACAAGTCTGCTTATTGTCTTTCGATAATCTGTTAGATCGCGAAGTTCCCGTTCTTGAACAGGACGACTTTCATGCCGTCGTGTTTGATGCCGGTGATTTCCATATCGGCGCTGCCGAACATGAAATCTTGGTGTTCCATCGAGTGGTTGGAACCGGCCGCGTTGAGTTCTTCCTGGCTCATATCGTTGCCGCCTTTGATGTTCATCGGATACGCGCGGCCTAAAGCCAGATGGCAGGACGCGTTTTCGTCGAACAAGGTGTTCAGGAAAAGGATGCCGGAGTTGGAAATCGGGGAATCGTGGGAAATCAGGGCGACTTCGCCGAGATAGGAGGATCCTTCGTCGGTCGACAATAAGTTGGCCAACGCGTCTTTTTCTTTGGCAGCATCGTAATCCACGACTTTGCCGTCTTTGAACTGCAGCCAGAATCCGTCGATCAGACGTCCGTTGTAGTTGAGCGGTTTGGTCGCGACGACTTTCCCGTGGACGCCGAATTTGGAGGGCATCGAGAAGGATTCTTCGGTTGGCATGTTGGGGTTGAAACGGACACCTTGCGTGTTGGCTTCGTCGCCACCGGCCCAGATATGGTTTTCGACCAGATCGAGGAACAGGTCGGTTCCCAAGCTGTTCTGGAAATGCAGGGTCTTGAAATTGAAGTCGTTCAATGCTTTATTGTGAGCGCTCAGACGGGCGTTGTGTTCTTTCCATTCCTGTACAGGGTCATTGTCTTCATGCACACGTACGGCGTTGAAAATGGCGTCCCATAAGGATGCGACAGCCGCTTCATCATCGAGTTCAGGGAATACTTTCTTCGCCCAGGCGACGGTCGGGACGGCGACGATGGACCATTGGGTACGGTTGCCCATCATGAAAGATTGCCATTTCGTCAAGGCTTTGCGTTGCGCGATATTCGCACGTTGCAGTTTGACCGGATCGATATCCGCGAGTAAGCCCGGCGTCGGGGAAGCAACGCTCAATAAAGCCGCGCCTTTTTCCATATAATAGTCGAATTGCGAGACCATCCAGGCCGGAACTTCTTCCAAGGCTTCGACGGAAGCGTTTTGATAGGTCGTGTGGACGATCGGATCATCGTTCCAACGGACTTGGACGAAACCGGCGCCGACAGCATAAGCTTCTTCGACGCACAGACGGACGAATTCACGGGTATCGGTCGCCCCTTGGATCAGCAGCATTTGTCCGGGTTGGACATTGGCTCCGATGGAGACGGCTAAACGGGCGTATTTACGCAGACGATTTTGACTAGGCATGGTTTTCCTCTTACTTTCCGTGGGATATCGGCAACATCGCGGCGCCGATCAGACCGGGTTCATCCAGTTCGGCATGCACGAATTCGATCGAACGCATACCGACATGAACCATGGATTTGAAGTACTCGATCATCTTGTCGAAGTACATGTCGCGGGATTTGGAGACACCTCCGCCAATGACGAAGACATACGGGTCGCAGGTGTGGGCGATCGCCGAACACATGGCCGCGAAATCGTAAGCCATCGTGTCGATGATGTCCAGGGCGACCGCGTCGCCCGTCTTGGCGAGCGCGAAGATTTCCGCTGCGCTCTGGATATTGGGATTGAGACGTTCTTTCGCGATACGGATCAGCGCGGTACCGGAAGCTTCGTTTTCAACGGCTCCGACATTGAGATGATTGTATTTCTTGCGGTTGCGGTCGATGATGATGTTCCCGATCTCCCCCGCATGCCCGTTC
>JBAVGP010000110.1:0-8690 GCA_049684955.1 Erysipelotrichaceae bacterium | reverse complement strand
CTGCTGTCTTCGGGAAGATCCTCGCGTTTTCCAGTGCGATCTGGTTCAACGAAGAAGCGCTGACAACATACATATCATTGCGCGGATATAACCCGGATCAGAAAATCTATCTGGATGTGGGGACCGCCGAGACAAGCAACGCCCTGCTGGAAAAATTCTCTGCGATCTATGTGGAGGGCAGCCAAAACATCCATGCCTTATTGAAGGAACTTGGATATGACGAGGATCATCTGTCATTCCGCATCTTCGAAGGCGCTACGCATTGCGAAGGATGTTGGAGGGAACGTTTCGTTCCGGCGCTGAAGTGGATTATGAAATTATAAAACGGTTCGCATGAACCGTTTTATAATCCTTTTTGATTGAGGAAGTCGACGCATTCGCCGACATAACGCGCGCAGAGTTCGTCGCTTTTCGCTTCGACCATCACGCGGACCAAGGGTTCGGTTCCGGAGGGACGGACCAGGATCCTGCCTTCCGATCCTAATTCGTCTTGGATGCGCTCTGTCAATGCGATCAGTTCCTGATCATGCAGGGCTTTCGACTTGTCGTTGACTTTGACATTCTTCAATAACTGCGGATAGATATACAGATCGTCGAACAATGCGGAAACCTTCGTTTCCTTCGCGGACATCACTTCCAGAATCTTGAGCGCGGTCAGCAGTCCGTCGCCGGTCGTCGCGTGATGTTTGAAGATGATGTGGCCGGATTGTTCGCCGCCTAACTGATAATCGTTTTGGACCATGCATTCGTAGACGTTCTTGTCGCCGACCGCGGTTTTTTCATATGCGATGCCGGCTCGATCGAGCGCTTTGTAGCAACCCAGATTCGCCATGACCGTGGTCACGACGGTATTGTGTTTCAATAAGCCTTGTTGTTTCATATGGACGCCGCAGGCATAGAGCACATGATCTCCGTCGATCAGTTTTCCGTTCTCGTCGACAGCGATCAGGCGATCCGCATCCCCGTCGAACGCGAGTCCGAGATCCGCTTTGACTTCCTTCACGAAATGTTGGAGGGATTCGGGGTGGGTCGATCCGCAATGCGCGTTGATGTTGATGCCGTCGGGTTGGTCGTGGATGACGAAGCATTTCGCACCGAAGGATGACAGTACCTCGTATGCGCACGTCGTAGCCGATCCGTTGGCCGTATCGAGCGCCAAGGTCATCTTACTCAGGTCCATGGTAAACAACGATGTAAGATAGCTTGTATAGCGTCTCAGCCCTTCCTTGTAATCGATGACGCTTCCTATCTTGCCTTCTTGGGCATAAGGGATCGAAATCTTCCCTTCGATGAAATGTTCGATCGCATGTTCAAGTTCGTTGCTGATCTTGACCCCTTGATGATTGAACACTTTGATGCCGTTGTCATAGTAAGGATTGTGGCTGGCCGAAATCATGACCCCGCAATCGAAATCATCCAATCCGGTCAGATAGGCGACCGCCGGCGTCGGGCAGACGCGCAGACAGTAGACATCGGCGCCCGAAGAACTTGCTCCTGCGGCCACTGCCGCTTCGAACATGCTCGAGGAAAGACGTGTATCCATCCCGATCAGAATCATACCTTTTTTTTCTTTTGAAAAGACATATCCCAGATAACGTCCGACCGCGAAGGCGGTTTCGACGCGTAAGTTATCATTGGCTTTTCCGCGGATTCCGTCCGTCCCGAAATGTGTTCCCATTTTTTCTCCTATTTCGTCACTTTGATGCTGATGGTTTGTTTTTGTAAGGTAAAGCGTACCAGATTATTCGTTCCGACGATGTAGAGATTCACGGTCTGCGTCCCCAACTTGACATCCTTCATGTCGATGTAGATGGAGATATCGTCCGCGGTGACCGCATCGGTGTTGGTCTTGGTCCCGATCAGGTCGACGTTGGCATACGCTTCCGCCGGTACGGTCAAGGTAAAGTTATAACCATTGACGTTGTTGCGGTAATCGATCGGAAGTCCAGCGATCGTACGTGTGACCGCATCCCCGAGTTTGATCGAAAGGCTGACCCGGGTGACGCTGGATTTCCGCACGCCGCTGGGCAGATTCACTTCCGCGACCATCACGGTATCGGAAGTCAAGGTCGTGACATTGATCGGAATCTGGATGGAATTGATCGACTGCAGAATCTCGTCGGATGCATAGAGCGTCACGGCCTGCTGGTCGAGCGCGATCGATTCGATCGCTTTCCCGTTGGGGATGTCCCCTTGCGGTACGATGACCACCGGCACGGATTTATTGGGGTTGGTCACCGTCACATTGACGTTGACGGTGCTCGGAATGATGTCGACATTCATCCGGTTGCCTTGTTGGTCATAAGCCACCAACGGCGCTTCCTGGGTAAAACTGCTCTGGACGCCGGTCACGTTGATCAGCGCTTTGATATTGCCGATCTTTTCGATCGTCGACTGGGCGGCCCGGATGATGACTTCGGTGGTATCGAAGGTTGGTTTGCCGAGTTCGTATTCCTGGTTCATTTTATCCGTGTTGACGAAGTCATATCCGACATTGAACTGCTGGGATATCTTCTTTTTGATGGTTACGACGGCGGTCGACGGCTGCAGGACGACATCCACGCGTTCCGAAAAATCCTTCGGCGTCAGCGTCACTTCATGCGTCCCTTCCAACAGTCCCGTCAAATCCGCGACGACCGTATAACTGCGTTGGGTTTTGACGAGTTGGATATCCGCATAATCACCTACCAACAGTGCGTTGACACTGGTCGGAAGACCGGAGATTTCATAGACTTCATCATTGGCGATGACCGTGACCGGGATGTTCTCGATCTTTCCGCCGGCCGTGATGGTCGATTGGAATACCACTTCACCCAGATTGTAGTTGATAAAGACATACATCAGTAAGGCAAGCACTAAAGCGATCGTCTTACTGAAACGGTTGAACAGGATGCGGTCGAACGCCGAACTGAACCAGCGGACGCCGCGGATGACCGAATTCTCGATGTTTTCATAGGTGCGCGCGACGCGTTGGCTCTGCGAAGCGATGCGTTTCGCGAGTTCCAGCTTGTCTTCGGACTGACGATTCTGCTTTTCTATTTTTTGTTTCGCCATTACGCATCACCTCCCTTGTCGGTGTCGGAAGGATCGATCATCTTATCTGTTTCTTCGGCTTTCTTAACAACGGTCTTTTTCTCTTTCGTATTCGTCTTCGTCACATCCGCAAGCAATTCATCCAGCAGATTCTCCGGATCATTGGGTTGTGCCGCGACGGGTTCATTGTCTTGTTCGGTATCAGGTGTCATTTCAGGAAGCGGCAGGATCTCGGCGGTCGTTTTACCGGCTGGTTTCGTTTTCTTTGTCTTCGGTTTCGGTTCATGTTTAAACAAATCGGTGATCTTCTTGATCCGTGTCGTCTCCGCTTCCCCGCCGACCTTGATGATCGGTTCGGCCGGAGCCTTGGGGACATCGGCCATGCCTTTGTCTTTGGTGTTATGAACATCCTTCTCGGTATGCAGGATGGTTTTCTCTAAGTATTCGTGCAGCATTTCCTTGGTCATCGTCGTCAGCTTCCCTTCGAATGCGATGCTGACGCGGCCTGATTGTTCACTCACGACGATGGTGATGGAATCGGTGATTTCACTGATTCCGATCGCGGCGCGATGACGCGCTCCGTAACGGGTCGGAAGATCCAGGTTGGTCGGCGGGAAATAAGCGGATGCGCAGGCGATGCGGTCGCCTTGGATGATGACGGCGCCGTCATGCAAGGGCGTCGTGGTCACGAAGATGGAAGTCAATAGTTCGGAAGTCACATTGGAATTCATGATCGTCCCGGTATGGATGAAATCGTTGAGGGAATGGCCTTGTTCCAGTGTGATCAAAGCCCCGGTCTGAGTCGCCGATAGATGTTCGACCGACTTTTCCAGTTCTTCGATCAGGCGCAGACGTTCATTGCCCGATAAGGTCGAAATCCGTGAGAACATGCTCGTTTTACCGAGCTTTTCCAGTAAGCCGCGGATTTCCGGCTGGAAGATGATGATGATTGCCAAAAAGCCCCAGGTCACGAAGATATCGGATAACCAGGCGACGGTTTTCAAGCCGAAGAAATTCGCGAAAGCACGCACCAACAGAATCAGGAAAATGCCTTTGAAGATCTGGGTCGTCCGCGAATTATTTCGTACGAGTTTGATTGTATAGTAAAGTAAAATCCACATGATCAGGATGTCAAAAAACATCCTAAGCAAGGTGACCAGCGTTTGAATGGTTTGATAGCTCAGCATGCGGCGTCCTCCTCGGCTGTCTTATTATATCATATTTCCCTTTTTTTGACCCTATCGCAGGGAACTTAGCCAGTCCGCCACGAAATCAAGGATGATCTGGCGTTGTTTCGCTGGGGTGATCGAAGCGACCGAGTCGTCGGACATGACGCCGTAGCTTCCGAATTGGGAATGATTCGCCCCGCCGATGACATAGAATTCGCTGCCTTGCGGGTATTTCGGCTTCTGTTTGGCGAATTCGGCTGCGCTCATCACCGCGTCCAACTGACCGTTGAGGCTCAACGTCGGGTAATTCTTTTTCGCGAGATTGTCGGCCGGATAGGATGCCAGCATCACCATGCCGGCGATGCGGCTGTCGGATACGGCGAGTTTGCTGCCGAAGGCACCGCCCAATGAGTGACCCATCAGGATCCATTTGCTTATTTTTTCATCGTTCATCACGCGGGCGCCGACCTTCCAGTCCAGAAACGCGAAATTGAACGGAAATTTGACGATGACGACGATACAGTCAAAACGCAGCGCGGTCTCACGCGCCAACGGCAGATAGGCGGCGGGTTGGATCTGCGCGCCGGGATAGATCAAGAATCCCAGGGTATTTCCCGCCGTCAGAGAAGCGACGCGGATCTCACGCGATGTCTGTGTCAATGTGATATCCGTCATGTCAAATACCGCTCGGGCTTCGGCGGACGGTTTGTAAGATCGTCCCAGATAGATCGTCGATGCGAAAATCAATGCGACGATCAACATGGTATATAAAGCGATACGGGGTCTTTTACGTTTCATGGTTTCACCTGAGGTTAGGGTATCACATTCGCCGGAATTTTGCACGAATCGATTGAGCATTGCACTTCGTTTTCACTTTGGTTACAATGATACAAGAAAGCAGGCCTTTATGATCGAACACATCATCCTACATAACAAAGAAATCTATCTGGTCGGAACCGCCCATGTCTCCTCCGAAAGCGCCGCGGAAGTCCGCCGCGTCGTCGCCGAAGTCGTTCCCGACGCCATCGCCATCGAACTGGACGACGGCCGCTATAAAGCGATGACCGATGGAAAAAGCTGGGAAAAGACCGATATCACCCAGATCATCAAACAGAAGAAAGTCGGCTTCTTACTGGCGAACATCCTCTTGTCTTCGTATCAGGACCGCTTGGCGAAGCAGATGGATGTCCGTGTGGGCGAAGAAATGCGGACAGCGATCGAATTGGCAACCACCTTGGGTCTCAAGGTCGAATGCATCGACCGGGATATCCAGACGACATTCCTCAGAATCTGGCGCACATTGCGTCTGAAGGATAAATGGAATTTGTTGATCGCGTTGGTGTCATCGGTGTTCGAGGACGAGAAGATCTCGGAACAGGAAATCGAAAACCTCAAACAAGGGGATCTCATCCAGGCGATGATCAGCGAATTCGCGGGGAAATTCCCGAGCATCGTCGAAACCTTGGTTTATGAGCGCGACCAAGTCATGGCCTATCAGCTGAAACACAACCAAAGCAAGAAGATCGTCGCCGTCGTAGGTGCCGCGCATGTCGCGGGGATCCTGAAGAATATCCAGTTAGATTATGAATTGGCGCCCTTGTTGGCGCTTCCGCCAAAAAGCAATACATCGAAATATGCGTCCTATCTCGTACCGGGCATCCTTGTATTATTATTGGTGGTCACATCGCTGAAAGTCCCGTCGCTTGCGCTCAGTACCATCCTGCGCTTCATCCTGGTCAACGGGACGTTCGCCGCATTGGGGACCTTGGTCGCCTTCGGGCATCCGCTCAGCATCCTGACCGCGTTCGTGATGGCCCCGGTCGGAGCGCTTAGTCCGGTCTTGGCGACCGGTTGGTTCGCCGGGCTGATGGAAGCTTGGGTACGCAAACCGAAAGTCGAAGACTTTCTGCGGATCAACATCGATGCATCAAGCTTCAAGGGCTTCTGGAAAAACCGGGTCCTGCGCATCCTGCTGGTGGTCGTGCTGGCGAATCTCTTCGCGACGATCGGTACCTTGGTTATCTCTGCCGAATTGATCGGTAAGATATTCCACTAACAAGAATGTTTAAAAAAACGGACATCGTCCGTTTTCTATTTCCATAGGTCGAAAGGATATTTCCCTTCTTTTTTCAGCTCTTCGAACATCGCGATGACATCGGGTTTGTCTTCACGGTAGGTGACGCCGAACCAGCGGTCGGCCGAAGACATCACTTTCACGCTCAGGCTTTTCTCTTTCAGACATTCGCCGATCATCGTCGGTATGACGTGTTCGCACTTCATCGGATTGCCTTCCAAACAGTTCTTCAGGAAGATATCGAAACGGCGTTGGGCTGTTTCGAAGATCTTCGGCGTGAAACCCCAATAGTTCATCGATACCAGGGAATCTTCCGCAAGCATCGTCCAATTCGCATCATCTTCCGTATAGGCCGCACCTTGACCTTTTTTTGCGATTTTCAAACGTTCGACGACCATATCGAGCTTCCCGTCGACGACTTCGCAGACTCCGCGTGAAACGGTGCCGGCATCCGTCAAGGTATTCAGCAGACGATAGGCGACCATTCCATATTGGTTATCCTTCACTTCATGTTTCAAAAACTTGTAGATCTGGATGAAGGAATCCTTTCCGTAATAGTCATCCGCATTGATGATGGCGAAAGGTTCGTTTACCTGCTTGCGGCAAGCCAGCAAGGCATGGGTGGTTCCCCACGGCTTTTCGCGTCCTTCCGGTACTTTGTATCCTTCTGGGATATCACTCAAGTCCTGATAGACGAACTCCACTTTGATGAATGGTTTGATTTTATCGGTAAGGGCTGTTTTGAACGCAGCCTCGTGTTCTCTGCGGATGATGAGATAGACTTTCTTGAAGCCTGCCTGGATCGCATCGTAGATCGAGAAATCGATGATGCTTTCGCCGTTGGATCCGACGGTATCAATCTGTTTCAATCCTCCGTAACGGCTTCCCATCCCGGCGGCCAGTATCACCAAACTTGGTTCTTGCATGTTGTTTCCTCACTTCCTATGTCCATTGTATGCAATTTGGGACGGCTCTACAACCACAACGGTATAAATCGAAAGAAAAGCCAGGTTAAACCTGGCTGGTAGGCACTTCGGATACGGGTTTCTGACTTTTTGCGAGGACTTCCTCGTATTTCGACTTCCATACCCCTTCACTGATTTTGGTGGCATCCAATTGGCTTTGGAGGGATGTCACCTGCTTGCGGGTCTCTTGATGACGCAGATGCGATTTGACGCGCGTCGAGAGTCCGAACAGCACGGTAAGCAACCCGCCTAAGAGAACCGATGCCAGGATCACGATCGAAGCCGAGATGTCGAAGCGGACAAAGAGCAGGTTCAACGTCATGACTTCGGCGTTCAAGACTGCGAACAATGCCACCAGGATGGCTAAAGCGACGAATATGACGAAGCGGACTTGCTGCATTTATTTCTCCTTGGTTTCCTCGATGGATGAAGGAACCTTTATTCCTAACTTGTCGAGCGTCAATAGTTTCATCAACGATTGGACGATCGAATTGTCGTTGTTCTGACCTTCGCCGAAATTGACGATGGTCTTCGGTACGACATCGACTTTGGCATTGCGGATCGCATCGGACAGTTTGTCCGCGATTTCATTGATGACGCGATATTCCGCGCCGCCATACGCTTTGACCTGGGCGTCGATCGCCTGGGCCTTCGCAAGACCGATATTGGATTCTTTGGAAGCTTCGGCTTCCCCTTCGACACGTACACGGGTCGCATTCGCTTTCGCCAACGCGACGATCTGATTCGCTTCTTGTTCGGCACGTGCAGCCGCGGCGGCACCGGTATTGTGTTCGACTTCGATTTGGATCTTGGAACGGGTCAAGGTGCCCTGTTGTTCGGCGACGGCTTGCGCTTCACGCAATGATTTTTCGCGTTCGGCAGCCTCCTGTTGCTTCCCATAAGTGACTTTCTTTTCTTCCGCAATCTGGCGTTCGCGCAGCTGCGTCAGGATGTTTTCGATCTGCATGTCGTTGACCAGCGAACGCGGGGTCCCGATCAGTACTTCTTCCAATTGGAGGTTGTACTTGGCGAACTTCGCACGCATTTCCATGACGGCGCGTTCACGGATTTCAGAACGTTCCTGGATCAATTCGATCAAGGTCTTAGTCTGCGCGACATCTTTGAAGTAAGCACTGACCAACGGGTCCAATGACTGGTTGACCAGCATGTTGATGTCACCGAAACGCTGGATGACCCACGGCGCCTGCTTGTAGTCGATATGCATGACCACGGAAAGCGGCAAGGCGGGTTCGAACGCATCTTTGGTGATGATGTCGACTTCGGTCAAATGCTCGTCATACTTATGATCTCCGGTTTCGGATTTATTCCATTTAAGGATGATATTGGTGGTCGGGACCAGAACGACTTTCCCGGCGTCGGTGTTGAATGCGTACTTACCCGGCATCAACGGTTTCTCAAGGACACCTTTGGAGCCTTGAGCGACCAGTT
>JBAVGP010000109.1:0-5070 GCA_049684955.1 Erysipelotrichaceae bacterium | reverse complement strand
ATTAAAACCTGGATGATACAGAACTTAATCAGCAGTTACTTGGATTCCGGTAAAATCATGAGTATTATCAAAAAAAAGAATCCGCGCGGATTCTTCTTTACATAAAAAAACCGATTTTGCGATCGGTTCGTTTGTTAGATGGATGCGACGATTTTAGCTAAACGCGATTTCTGACGGGCTGCGAAATTTTTATGATGAATACCGCCGGTAACCGATTTATCCAATTTCGAATTCGCGAGATCCAAAGCGGATTTGGCTGCGTCGGCGTTTTTCAGTTCGACAGCTTCCAAGACTTTCTTAATCGCAGTTTTCAGAGCGGATTTTTCAGATGTAACAGCGGCGCTACGCTTTAAATTTGTTAATGCGCGTTTCTTTTGAGACTTGATTTGTGGCATGCGTGCACCTCCTTGTTCTTTGTGACCGACAAATTATAGCAAACCCCTGTTTAAAAAGCAAGGAACAATGTATCGAATGAAGCTGACAATCACTTTCACGAAATCAGGAATCGAACTTCAGCGATTTGTATGGTCATCAATGCAGAATTCGGCGTTTTCAGCCGTTGTTGAAGTCATTTGGGCTTGATTTGCGATCAAATCCAACCTGTGAAGAGGAAAAGGGCGGCACCCAGGATCATCGCGATCCCGATCAAAAGGTCGGATGCGAAGCGGGGCTTGCTAGTCCGCGAACCGATCGGACGCTTTTGGATGAAGTAGGGGCCAAGAAAAAACAGCAGGGCGGATATGGCGGATGAAGCGAATCGTGACGAATCGAATGCCTGTAAGGCGATCGCTTTCACCAAAGCGAGGAAGCTTCCGCTCAACAAGAAACCTAGGCAAGGATAGAAAAGGGGATGGTCATAATCGAAACGCTCAAAGCGCTCCGTGCGTTTGATATCCGGGTCAAGAGAACCATCGAGAACATCCTTTAGCACATCGAACTGTTCCTCGAAAGCGCTCAGATACATGGATTTCCCGTCGTTGAAAATCAACCGGATTTCGCGGATGATTCCGTTCTTTCTGTGCTTCACGGCGATCGAAACGATATCCTTTATAAGATATAGTGAAGAAATTCTAGCATCGCTAAGGTTGATTTCTGCTTGCGTCAGGGTCAATTTCCGCTTTCGCAGGGTATGCAGGAAAGGGAAAGTCAAGATACCGATCACGGAAAACAGGATGAGATACACAAGCCAGAAGACCGTCGGTAAGGGGATATCGAACCAGCGCGCAAACAAAAACATCCCGCAGGTCAGACTTGCCATCAGGCTGGTGAAAGCGATTTTTCTGCGCAGGATCTCACGTTTGGATGGGATGAATTCCATGGTTTACGCTCACTCAGTCCTACTTGTGATCATTGGTTTGATCCACGGCCGACTGTTTCCAACTGCATTATAATATGGAACCGTCTTCTTGTGACCTATGAATCCGCCGTTCCCACTAAGGATAGGCAGGGAAAATATGCTATAATATCGGACGGGAGGTGGAATCATGACGAAAACGAAGGTAATCTTCATGGGTACACCGGAATTCGCGGTGAAAATGCTGGATGTGCTGGTCGAAGTAGGCATGGATGTTGTCGCCGTCGTGACCCAACCGGACAAACCGGTCGGGCGCCGACACGAGATCCAATTCTCGCCGGTCAAGATCCGCGCGCTTTCCTATGGTTTCCATGTACTCCAACCGATCAAGATCGGCGAGAGTTCGGATGTCATCAACGCATTGGATGCCGACCTGATCGTGACCTGCGCTTACGGGCAATTCATCCCGTCCCGGATCCTCGAACATCCGACTTTCGGCGCGATCAATGTGCATGCTTCCTTATTGCCTCAATACCGCGGCGGCGCACCGATCCACAAAGCGATCATCGATGGTCAGACCAAGACCGGGATATCGATCATGCGCATGGTGAAAAAGATGGATGCCGGCGATGTGATGGCGCGGTCCGAAGTGGATATCAGCCATGAAGATACCGTCGGGACATTGCATGACAAATTGCAGGCATCGGCTGCCGACCTTTTGCGAAAAAGCCTGCCTGTGCTATTGAACGGAAATGCCGTATGGGAAATACAGGATGAAACGCAGGCGACGTTCGCCTATAACATCACCAAGGAACAAGAATTCATCGCATTCAACCGCCCCGCGGCGGACGTATACAATCATATCCGCGGTCTGATTCCATGGCCGGTAGGGTATGGAGTCGTCGCAAACAAAAAAATCAAATTCCATCAAGTCGCATTATTACCGGATAAAGTCCTAGGCAAGCCGGGTGAAGTGCTCGGACTGATCGATGGCGCATTCGCCGTCCAGGCACTAAACGGAATCATCCTGCTTCGTGAATTGCAGCTGGAAGGAAAGGGAAAAGCAAACGCACTCGATTTCAACAACGGTTTCGGGAAAAGTCTGCTCGGTGTCTGTTTCGATGAAAAACATGAAAGTTAGAATCTTAAGCATCACCGCCTTATTGATGGCGATGGTCACCGTCGTCACGATGTACATCGCGTTTCCGATATCCCAGGGTTATGTCAATCTGGGGGATGTCATGGTCATGGGGATGGCGGTCTTGCTGCCGCTTCCGATGGTCTGGCTGGCCGGCATCGCGTCGATGTTCGCCGATCTGCTGCTGGGATATGGCGTCTATGCGCCGTTCACCCTCGTCATCAAAGCGCTGGAAGCCCTTATCATCGGTTACTGGGTACATAAACACAAAGGCAAAGACGTGCCGTATTGGGTCTATCTGATGGGCGGGATGTGGATGGCTTTCGCCTACGGCATCACCGACATCCTCATCACACAGAACCCCGCGATCTTCTTCACATCCTTCACGTATAACTCGTTGCAAGGTGTCATCTGTTCGCTCATCGCGTTTATTCTCTTTCGCAAACTTCGCGGTTTCCGCGACAAAATCCAAGGATAGGCCGCATCCGCTTTCCTTTTGGGTTTCGCTTAGGTATAATACGGATACAGTAAGGAGGATGTAACATGGACCAGTCGAAAATACGCAATTTCTCGATCATAGCCCATATTGATCATGGGAAATCCACATTGGCCGACCGGATTCTCGAGATGACCCAGACCGTCCTTCAACGCGACATGGTGGATCAGATCCTCGACAGCATGTCGTTGGAACGCGAACGCGGGATCACCATCAAGCTGAATGCGGTTCAATTGAAATACGTGGCCAAAGACGGCCAGGAATATCTCTTTCATCTCATCGACACACCGGGACACGTCGACTTCACCTATGAAGTCTCGCGTTCGTTAGCCGCCTGTGAAGGCGCTGTTTTAGTTGTCGACGCATCGCAGGGCATCGAAGCGCAGACCCTCGCGAATGTCTATCTGGCGCTCGACAACAACCTGGAAATCATCCCGGTCATCAATAAGATCGACCTGCCGTCCGCCATGCCGGACATGGTCATCGACGAGATTGAAAACATCATCGGTCTGCCGGCGAAGGATGCGCCGCGCATTTCCGCCAAGAACGGACTGAATGTCGATCAAGTATTGGAAGCCATCGTCGCCCGCGTCCCGGCCCCCAAAGGCAGCCCGGACAATCCACTTCAAGCCTTGGTTTTCGACTCGATCTACGACACCTATCGCGGCGTCATCTCGTATGTCCGCATCAAGGAAGGCGAAGTACGGGTCGGCGACAAGATCCGATTCATGGCCGCCAATGTCGACTATGAAGTCACCGAACTCGGGGTCCGGACGCCTAAGGAAGTCAAAAAAGACATGCTGTGCTGCGGGGAAGTCGGATGGATCGCCGCGCAAGTCAAGACCGTACACGACGTCCGCGTCGGGGATACAATCACGTTGGCGGACAATCCCGCCGCGAAACCACTGCCGGGTTATCGTCAGTTGAATTCAATGGTCTTTTGCGGATTATATCCCGTCGAAACCAACAAATATAACGATCTGCGCGATGCGTTGGAGAAACTCCAGCTCAACGACGCGGCGTTGCATTTCGAAGCCGAATCTTCGCAAGCTTTAGGTTTCGGATTCCGCTGCGGCTTCCTCGGACTCTTGCATATGGATGTCGTACAGGAACGCTTGGAGCGCGAATACAATCTGAATATCATCGCGACCGCCCCGTCGGTCGTCTATAACGCCTATCTGACCGACGGACGTATGCTTGCCATCGACAACCCGTCGTTTCTGCCCGATGTCCAGACCATCGACCACATGGAAGAACCTTACGTCAAAGCGACGCTCATGGTCCCCAAGGAATACATCGGTCCGGTCATGGAACTCTGCCAGAAGAAACGCGGCATCTATAAGGATATGACCTACATCGACATCTCACGCAACACCTTGATTTACGAACTTCCGTTAGGGGAGATCGTCTATGACTTCTTCGACAAGCTGAAGTCGGCGACCAAAGGTTATGCTTCCTTCGATTACGAATTCATCGGTTATCAGACCTCGAACCTGGTCAAGATGGACATCATGCTGAACGCGGAAATCATCGACGCACTCTCGATCATCGTGCATCGCGATTTCGCCTACGGTCGCGGGAAAGTCATCACCGAGAAACTGCGCAAACTCATCCCGAGGCAGCAGTTCGAGATCCCCATCCAAGCCGCGATCAACCATAAGATCATCGCCCGTAGCGATATCAAAGCCTTGCGTAAAAACGTTTTGGCCAAATGTTACGGCGGCGACGTCTCACGTAAGAAGAAATTACTAGAGAAACAAAAGGAAGGGAAGAAACGCATGAAGATGGTCGGGTCCGTCGAGGTCCCGCAAGAAGCCTTCATGGCCGTCCTTTCGATGGAAGACGAATAATGGAAGAATTATTACGCAAAATCACGAAGATGCGCGTCGACAAAGGCTGGGATAAGAGCGATACGCCCGAAATCCTGGCCAAATCGGTCTTCGCCGAAGCCGGTGAACTTTTGGAATGCTATCTCGTGGAACATCCCGACCTGGAATCCGTCAAATCGGAACTGGCGGATGTGCTGATGTATACCTTGTCGTTATGTGTCGACCTGGGATTGGATCCTACTGAAGTCGTCGAATCGAAGTTCATCGACATCGATCGGCGCTACCCCTCGAAATGATCAACTCCATGTACATC